>SOIY01000285.1 GCA_004376785.1 Candidatus Stahliibacteriota bacterium
TACACAAATGAACTGCCCCCAATAAATTCTCTGAGGATTGAATTTGAGGGCACATCACGTTCATTGAACTCATAGAATAGATTTAAAAAATCAATTAATCTTTTTGCTTCTTCATATTCAGGCATAGTTTTTTTAATACGTTTCATAATCGGTAAACAGAATTTCTTAAGCACGGCTGGCTCATACATGAGTGCTGAATTAAACATTTCATCTGCTTCTTCCTGGTATGGATAAATATTTTTTTCCTCACCATTCCTTACGCTACTCCAGTGCTGCAAGACGCTCTTTATTTTATATCCACGAAAGAGTGTGTCACGCACAATGCGCCTTAACATTCTCGTATCGGTTGTGGAAATACGGTTGTGATTATCAATATTGAGTTGGGTTAAGGCGCTTATGTAAATCTTAAACTTAATCGATTTCGGGATTTTGTATGTAAAGGCTTCGTTTAAACAGTGTATTCCTTCAAGTAATATTACTTCATCTTTGGAAGGCACAATTACCTTACCTTTGTTTCTTCGGCCTGTTAAAAAATTAAACTTCGGCATATTAACTTTTTTACCATTGATAATTTTCAGAAGCTGCTGATTTAACAAAGATACATCTACGGCATTAATCGATTCAAAATCGAGATTACTAAATTCATCCTTTGGTGTCTGACTATGCGGTAGAAAATAATCATCTGCTGAAATAATGAGCGGTTTAATTCCATTGACTAATAACTGGATTGCCAGTCTTTTTGTGAATGTTGTTTTCCCAGCGCTGCTTGGTCCTGCAATTAA
Source organism: Candidatus Stahliibacteriota bacterium (assembly GCA_004376785.1). Lineage (GTDB taxonomy): Bacteria > Hydrothermota > Tepidihabitantia > SM23-42 > SM23-42 > SOIY01. The sequence continues at coordinate 783 of SOIY01000285.1, forward strand.
AATTATTTTCTTTTTTTCTTTAACAATACGGTCTGCAATATACACAATCTTTTTTTCATGTAATGCCTCAGTGACTTTAACAATTGCTGATTTCTCTCCCTTTTTTATTGCATAATTTAGTTGCCCCACATTTTTGATACCCAGAATATTTGCCCATTCTTCATATTCGTTAAAGATTCTTTGAAGTCTTGGTTGTGGAATATACCGGGGCAGTTTTGATAAATCCTGCCAGAATGGAAACATCATAATATATCCTGGAGGAAATTTTTCAAGTAAAAATACATTTACCATTCCGGTTGATTCAAAAGGCGTCATTGCGTACATATCACAGAAATTAAGCAAAGAGTAGACGGCAATCCTCTGTTTACGAATATTTTCTAAAAGGGTAATTTTATCTTGCAGTCCAATATTTTTGAATATTTTAAGTGCTTCTCGTTTGGAATAAATTGTCTTTTTTATTGGTAAATCCCGTTTAATTATTTTCTTCATCATCTTTTCAATTTTCAATAAATTATCGTGTGATAAGTTTTTTTCTAAAAGAAAATAGAATCCTTTACCTATAGAATATTGAATCCTTAGTTTATTACCAGGGAATAATTTTTTCAATGCAACGTAAAGAATGAACGACAGTGTAGATTGATACCTGCGCCACAGATTAAGTTTTTTTAGATTCTCAATACCCTTTTCTTGATTTCTGATCATTATTTTCTATGTCCAAATATTGCGGTGCCAACACGGATCATAGTTGCACCTTGTTCAATTGCTACTTCAAAATCTGAGGTCATACCCATTGAAAGGACTGGAAACGGTCGGCCAAATTTTTCAACAAGCTCTTCCCTTAATTTATGTAAAAAACAAAAGCAGGGGCGTGATGCTTCTTGATCTTCTATTGCCCAACCAGGACCAATGGTCATTAAGCCCAAAACATTTATTTTTTTAAAGTCTTTAAGTGATTCAAAAAAGCTGAATAAATTCTCAGGTGCAATCCCAAATTTTGTTGATTCTTTTGATGTATTTACTTCGATCAGACAATCAATCGATTTTTCTGCCCTCTTTTCAATTTCCTGAGCAAGTTTTATTGAATCGAGGCTATGAATCAAAGAGAAAATTTTCAAGGCGTCCTTGACTTTATTGGTCTGGAGATGTCCCACCATATGCCATTGGACTGTGCTGCCAATAATGGGGAATTTCTTTTTTGCTTCCTGAATCCGATTTTCACCGATAATCTTTATCCCACTGGCAATTGCTTGTTCAATCCTTTGTGGGGTGACAGTTTTGGTGACGGCAACAATAGATATTTCTTCCGGGCTTTGGCACGTCCGTTCAGATGCCCTGTCAATTTTTTCTTTTAATCTTTCGATATTTTCCTTTATAGACATTAATCAATTATATGAATTTAAAAGGTTGTGTCAATTGCCGAATAGAACGAGGTTGTTGAAAAAGTCATTTTCTGTTACCCTGACAATTTACGCTGATGCGTGCCTTTTTCAGCAGCCTTAGAATGGAGAGTTGACAATACTTTATAATTCAATATAATAGTAGCGAAAGGAGAAATATGGCGAAAAAATGTGCAATATGTGGAAGAGGTGCGCAGAGTGGTTCAAATATTAGCCATGCTCACAATGTCACCAAAAGAAAGTTTAAAATAAATTTACAGAGAATGAGGGTAAAAATTGGTGGCGAAGTAAAAAAGTTACTTGTGTGCACCAAGTGTTTACGCTCTGGCAAAGTAAAAAAGGCATAGACAAGAAATGAATGTCTAAATTCAATCCCTTTGATTATTTTTTTATTTTAAGACCACTCATCCTTATTCCTTGTTGGAATTTTCTTCTTATTGGTAGCTATTTAGCCCGAGGTAAAGGTGGATTTACCGCAGAGATTATTTTCGGGTTAATTATTTATACCCTTATAATGGGTGGTGTATATATACTAAACCAGATTATGGATATCGAAACAGATAGAATAAATAAGAAACTATTTCTTCTTTCTGAAGGCTATATTCCAGTTAAATATGCATATATTGAGATGGCAGTATTATGGATATTGGCTATATTGCTCTCCATACAATTTAATGTGATATTTTTACTCTTTATAAGTATCTCACTTGTTATTGGTGTATTCTATTCATTACCGCCCATTAAATTAAAGGGTAAACCTATCCTTGATACGGTTTCTAATGGTATTGGTTATGGTGTGATAAACTTCAGTATTGGATGGTTGCTCTTTCGATCATTTGAATGGTCGATGTTTTATCGTTTCTTTCCGTACTTCTTGAGTATCAGCGCAGTTTTTATTAATACTACAATTGTGGATATCGAAGGTGACAGGAGAGCAAAAGAATTTACAACCGCAATATTTTTAGGTGAAAATATCGCCTATGTCAGTTCGACAATTTTAATGATAGGCGCAATTATTGTAGCATTTACTTTGAAAGATTTTATTTGTTTGATACCGGCAGCTGTTTCTCTTCCTTTATTTATTTATGTTGCGGTGTGTTCGTTGATAAAAAATAAGATAAACAGAAAGCTTACGATTGTGTCATTCCGTTTACCCGGTTTACTTTTTACTTTTATAACTGCTTTTTTATATCCAGTATATTTTTTAATCCTGATTGCAGTATTAATAGGCATGAGAATTTATTATAAAAACCGCTTTGGTATATCGTATCCCACATTAGCTGGGGGTTAAAACCCATAATGGATTACTGGATTCGAGAGAGTCTTTTCTTAAGGTAATCGATTCTTTTAACAGGCATTGGATCAACATTGGTTTTGATTGCCACATAATAACTTATAAAATCACCCAGCATGATTGTCCAGAACAAACGATGCAGACTATTTTTACCTTCTGGTTCTATGTCGATTATATTGCTAAATTTATTCTTGATTGTTTCCTTTAATATCTTAACCCGCGCTCTATTCCGTGGATGTGCTTTTGGATCATTTATAAAAATTAGTGATATTTTAGAATTCAATGCTTCGGGTTTTCCAAGTCCTACAATTTCATTATGATTCATCTCAGGGATTATATTGATATGCGCGAGGACTTTTGAATTTTCATTTAACTGGCATTGCCAACGCCGGGCAACAGGGAAAAATGTTTGTGAGTTTGAATAGATTATGGGTAATCTATTCAAAAGCTTTTTTGATAAGATTTTTGCCTTTTTCTCTATAACATTTCTCCTTTTATTTAAGAACCTGGCGAGTGAAATGAGTTTTTGCTCTGGCTCAGTGTTGATCAGATGAAATTTGTACAAAATAAAAGGTAATGGCGTGAAAAGATAACCTATGGCACCTCTTGGCGGCAACCCCCCGGGAATTTTGATCTTTAATTCACTTTTTTTCTTCAACAATTTACCATTAGAGGAAATAACAGCTATTCCTGTTTTGCGTTTAGACAGTATTCTATAATTATTCAATGTTTCCTCAGTATTCCCGGAATAACTGACTAAAATCGATAGGGTGTATCTGTCGATGTATTCAGGAATCGAGTAGTCTTTATTGGATATAATCTGAAGAGCGGGATAGATAGCTTTGAGGATTTCTCCGCTAATTCCAGAACCTCCCATACCACAGATTAGTACTTTATTAAATCTTCTTTTCTTTAAGGATGTATCAGGTATTAAAGTGATTGCGTCAAATATTTGATCCGGCATAGAATATATTATTTTTCTCATTTTATCACCTCATCGATTTTTGGAAACTTTTTACGGATTGTGCGACGTAAATATCTTTTAACTTCAAGGGCAGTTCTAAACTTAAGACTTTCTTTGGCAATTTCCTCGCACTGCGGTATGGTAATTGATCTTAGAACCATCTTTGCCCTTGGTATCGATGCTGGGTTCATAGATAATTCATCTATGCCAAGTCCAATAAGAAGTGGAATCGCTAATGGATCAGCGGCAAGTTCACCACACAAACCAACCCAGATGTGAGCTTGATGTCCTGAATTAATAACTTGTTGAATTAAACGTAGTACAGCAGGGTGAAAATGATCGAATAGCTGGCTTATCTTCTCGTTGCCACGATCAACACCCAAGGTATATTGGGTTAAATCATTGGAGCCTATACTGAAAAAATCAACTTGTGTAGCAAGCTGTGAGCTCATGATGGCGGCTGATGGGGTTTCCACCATGATACCGAACTGTATTTCGCCATCATATTCTGTATTGTGAGACTTTAATTCTTGTTTTGTTTCCTCAAAAACTAAATGTATCCGTTTTATCTCTTCGTAGGTAGAAATCATGGGGAACATAATCTTTACATTTTTATTTACCGAAGCACGAAGAATAGCACGTAATTGAATTTTGAAAAAATCTGGATCATCGAGACACACCCTGATTGCACGCCAGCCTAAAAATGGATTTGCTTCATGGTAATCAGAAAAAATCTTATCGCCACCAAGATCGTATGTTCTTATTATGACTGAATGTGGTTTCATTCTTTTTGCTAATGCATTGTAGACACGGTATTGCTCTTCTTCAGAGGGATTTCCGCGTCTTGTAAGATAAAGAAATTCCGTTCTGAATAAACCAATACCTTCTGCTCCATATTTCCTGGCGTGGGTATATTCTGAAAAGAATTCAATGTTAGCTGAAATATCTATATGGCGACCATCTTGTGTTTTGGATGGAAGCCCATAATACGGCGAAAGTGTTTTTTCGAGTTCTCTATCTTTTTCTTCTGCAATTTCATAAAAATGAATTCGGCTCGAGGTTGGATTTTTTATTAGAATACCGCGATCACCGTCGATTATTACTTTTTCGTCATTTTCAATTTTGTTCATCAACCCTTTAATTCCTACAACTGCAGGTATTTCTAATGCGCGAGCAGTAATTGCAGTGTGTGATGTTCGACCACCAGCCTCAGTGGCAATCCCCAATATTTTTTTTGGATTTATTAAGGCTGCTTCTGAGGGTGATATATCATGGGCAACAATGATAGAACCTGCAGGTACATCAACAACTGAACTGTGTGTTAGTCCTAAAAGGTTTCTTAATACCCGCAAACCAACATCCCATATATCTGCAACGCGCTCCTTGAAATACTGGTCCTTACTTTCGCTCAATTTCTTTGCGTAGTCACTTATCACCCGGTGATAGACATATTCAGCGTTCTTTTTCTCCTCAATAATTCCTTTTTTTACTTTTTCTTTAATCGATTTATCACTAAGCATCATAATCTGTGCATCAAGAAATTGGGCGAAACCTTTACCTGTTTCTTGATTAATTCGTTCCTGGATATTACTGAGATCTTGTTTTGTTTTATCTAATGCCTTTTCGAATCTTTCTGTTTCATCTTTTAGATATACTGAGAAAATTGGTGTTTGAAACACCTCAATTTTTTTCGTTTCATAAATAAATACTGTTCCGCGGGCAATGCCCTCGGAAACAGCGATTCCTTTTAACCTTCTTTCTTTTGTCATTAATCCTGTCCTTCCAGTATTTTTTTTAAAGCCTCCATGGCTTCTTTTTCATCTTTGCCATCGCAGACAAGGATAACTTTACTACCCTTTTCACAGGCAAGGGTTAGAATACCCATAATGCTTTTACCACTTACCTCAATCTCGTCTTTTGTTAGCATAATACTACTTTTGAACTTTTCGGCAAGTTTTACAAACCGTGACGCTGGTAGCGCGTGCAATCCATTCTCATTCAATATTTTTACTGTTTCTTTTATCATATTTTACACCATGACCATAATAATTAATAATAGTATAACTGTAATAATTATTAATACGCTCCAGAATCTTTTAATAAGTAGTACAGTAAACAACAAAGTTAGTGGAATGAGTAGAAGATAATTTATCTTTAAAGCAGCTAAGGAGAATAAAAGTCCACTGAAAAAAGCCCCAAGAATTTCAAATATATGCTGCACCGTAGTAAATCGTTTCGATTTTAGTAAATATATTACATCCCAACCTATATTGTAACCATCTTTAATTCCTTTTATACGATGATAAAGATGGAAAATATTATAGACAACAATAAAGATTATAGGTCCAATGATTCCTAATTTTATAGATAAAATTGTTGCTACCAAAAGTAATGCAGGTCTGAGTGTTTGCCAGAAGAGTATATCACCAGCCGAGGCAAAACTCGTTTGTGTAATCGTAATGAATCTTTTTATTTCGTCAGGGGAACTTTTTCCCTCATCATATGCTCGTATTGTTGCTCCTATTATGTAGGAAGACATATAGGGGTGAGTATTGAAAAATCCCTTGTGAGTTTTTCTAATTTTATCTCTCTGGTTTTTCTCCGCACCGCTGACAAGGGTGAAGAGAAAACCCATTCCTTGCATGGAAAAAAAAGACCATGAGGTCTGAATAAAGAAACTTGAGAACAATATTTTTATAAAACGAGTAAAGCCAAGCCGCATAATCCACCTAAAACCATGTAAATTATTGTTGTTTTTCTTATGAAAAGATAAATGGCATTTGCCAGTCCTATACTTATGCCAATAATCATTAATATCTCTCGGTTCATTTGTGGGAATCCAGCAGGGATCGTAATGATACTTGAAAGAATAAAAAAGGGCAAGAACACACACAGAGTTCTCATAAAAGCTGTTACTAGACCAGAAAGATGACAAAGGTAAAGAGAATGTTCTTTTCTCATAAACATATGATTTAGTTTTTCATTATACTGCCGGGTATAAATATCCAAGACTCCACCAATTATTGCTCCCAAAAGAGCAAAGATAGTCGCTAAAAATAGAGAGTGTTCAGATGAATTAGCGGCTCCCAATAAGAAATACGAGCCGCAACCGATAACGCCTGCAGCTTGTCCATCGGGCGGTATGTTTCGTCCAATAGGCAATCCACCTAAGAATATTAATTGGAAAATAGCGCCAAGAAAGATTCCTGTATGGATGTCGCCAAATAATGCACCGATAATCGTACCCGATACAATTGGCTGTGATATACCGAATTCGCCAAAGGCGTATTTATCTAATAGTATTGCTGATCCAATAATACTTATTAAAATTACACTCATAATTCAATAGAAATTGTCGGCAATCTTTTGAAAATCAACAATAGACTGAAACCCTGGAAATTTTTTTCAAAACCTGTCTCAGAGGATGAAATTGTTTCTATCGGATAGGTGAGAAGAATAAAATTTGTATTAGCACTGAATTTGATTGGTGAAAAATTGTCAACCTGAATGGTGAACTGTTCTAAATTATTTAAGGTTTGGATTTGTTTAAGATTTTTGTCGTTATTTAACCGCAACTTACTACCGAAGATGCCTAAGGAGAACTCAACACCAAATAATTTTACTGTACCTTGATATGTTATTTGCAGAATTCTGTTCTTTTCACCAGAGAGTTGAATCGTTTTTTCGACCTGTCCGGAAAATTTAATCATACACTTTTTTTCGTCCAGAATTTTGTAATCCGTATAATCAATAGTTTTACCAATCTCTTTGCCTCGACGGAAATTGTCTTCTGTTGGTATACTGTCCAGCATGCGGTCAAGACAAAAACTTCTATTGTACTGGTCGTAGATTAAATAATCATGGAGATTTTCTTCTTTGCTTTGCAAAACATCGTGAATAGATTTTACGCCTTCAGATTCAGTTTTTTGAGAGAGCTTTTGATGATACTTTTCGTTTCTTCGACCAAGATAATTGAGGATATTGAGTTTTTTTCCTCTGTCATCGATTTCTATAAAACTTGCTGATCGAGGTTTTATGACGAAAAAGAATTTCTCGTCAGAATAAACAATCTCTTTTTCTCCGTCAGCGTCGAAATCAATAGATTTTAATCCCTTTTGTATGTTAAAATTTTCGGCTTCAATTAGATTTTTATATATTGCTTCCCGCAAATGAGGTAAATATAACCCACCGAAAATACCATGCCAGTAAGCGCATGAACATTGTCCTTTCCATAATAGTAATTTCGCATTTAAATCATTGCCAACATTTTTGGAAACATAGAGCATTCTTTTTTGCATATGGTTTGCCTCAGGGTATTTTCTTAAGAAATTTTTGAAATAACCACCATGAATAAGATAATAATACTTTTTATCGATCGTTTTTTTCAATTCCTCGTATTCTATGCCACATTTTGGCGGCAAAACCCATTCTCCCATTTCTTCATACGATGATGTGGGTACATATATTCTACCGGCTGATGGTTCATTTGCAATCTTATGGAGAAAAACGGGTGTTATCCATGATTCTTTTTCAATACGACTCAGAAACTCATCAAGCCAACCCTTTTTAAAGACCCAATCGTACGTTCCTGGCCAACCACCAAATTTTTCACCATCATCACCTAATGTCTTCAGGCAGTTGTTTTTCCTGTTCTCTTCTTCCTTTAGAAAATTAATAGTTTCATCAATGGGATGAAATGGAATCAAGTAACGCAACTTCATTGATATTGGAAAGACTTTTAAAATCCTGCCTTCATCCTCGGTTACGTAATATGAATAGAGATCTTTTTCCTCGAGCCCTGCATAAAGGAAATGCGTGTCATCAAGCAATATATATTCGATCCCGGCATCAAGCAGGGTAGTAATCAATTTTGGCTCCCAGATTCTTTCAGTCAGCCATAACCCCTTTGGTTGATAGTCAAAATGTTTGTATAGATAGTCATTGAAATATTTAATCTGTTCTATTGCATCGCCTTTTGGTATAAAACTCAAAATTGGCTCACCATAAGCAGAAGAAAGCAATTCTGATTGCCCTTTTTTAACAGTCTCCTTTAACATTTCAAAAAACTCAGGATGCTTTTCAAATATCCATTCTAAAAGAGTACCAGAGTTATGAATCCCAAACTTTATTGTTTTATGTTTCATGAGCGCTTTTAACAAAGGGAGGTATGAATGTTCATAAACATATTCATACACCTCATCAAAATTCCCTGTAGGTTGATGATTATGGATATAAAATGCAAATTTAATCATTTAACTCCTGCAAGAATCTTTGCTACATCAATAGTAGAGGAGTTGGGTAATTGTTTACCAATAACCTTTACACCCATTTGGTATAGAAGTACTACTGATTCAATATCGTCAGCTGATAGGTAGATATAGGGTGCAATTTCTCTTGCCCCTTCTTTATAACCGAGACAACCTATATTGATTTCTTTCATTTCAAGCCCTTGCATCAATAAATTATGTGCTTCTCGAACTGACTCAACAATAATCATAATTCTTTTTTTATTCTGTTTATTGACGATCGTTATACACTGTTTTATACCTACACAGGAAAATTCTATGCCTTCAGGGATGGCAAGTCGATAAGCATTGCATGCCCACTCATCCTTACTGATTTTGTCAGAGGCAATAATAAGTGATTTAATACCTAATGGTCGTGCCCAGCCTGCAACGACCTGTCCATGTATGAAACGATCATCAACCCTTAAAATACGCACCTCAGTCCCAGAACTCCCATTTTATTGTAAAATTAAGATGTCTCGGTGCCATTGTGTAATCAGGGATATAGGCATAATTTTCATCCAGAATATTGTCAAAACGTAATATAAAGGAGAGGGTTAAAAACCGTACTGTTCCTACAGCAGATAATATCCTGAAAAGAGGTACTTCTTGACCATATATATCCTGCCTAATGTCAACAAATTGCTCTTGTAATATTAAGTCTAAAGCGAATCTTTCTGTTTTTCTTTTAAAGGATATAAAGATACTTGAATTACCTTTTGGTATGAAGGGAAGTGAATCCCCTTTAAAAAGATAGTTACCACTATATCCTGCTGCGATCTCTGTTATTGATGTTGTATCCGAGTGATTACTTAAACGTATTCGCGCCACACAATGACTTTCTACACCAATAGTCTGCCATGAAGCGATATTATGTGGTGTATAATAACTGCCGTTGTCGGATTGTAGAATGATTAGATTATCATAGTCATATTTGTAAAAAGTTAATGTGCAATTCTTTCTTTTAATACCAATTTCTTGCAACCAATAATATTCTGGAACCAAATCTTCATTTCCTCTAATATAGTAGTATGAATACGGCATTACACTGGGAAAAAACGTTTCTGAAAGCGAAGGTATTCTGTAATACCTTGATAGGGTACTGAAAAGATATGTAGAATCGAAAAGATTAAACCCGGCAGAGATCTTGGGTGCGTAAAAAAACGTATTATCGTTACTCAATTCACCTTGGTTAGACAGTGAGAGGAGAAATTTACTAAACGATTTTTTTAAGGCAGCCCATAGAATCAGTGAGTGAGTAGAGTGTGAGCCATACAGGTCACTTTCGATTTGACTCAATTGTCCGATGAACCTATAATTAATCTCATAACCTTTTACATTATGATAATTTGTATTCTCAATACCATAATTTTTAACATTATTTGTGTATGAGACGCCAGCAGTTGCATCAGAATAAAGGCTGTTATTTACTGTGTGGTAGAGCGCAATTTTATGATTGCTGTTACCACATACAAGGCATGCATCAAGGAATCTATCTTCAGCACTTGCATTGAGGGTGTCGAGTGTATTACTTGGTATGCCATGATCATTCGCGAAATAAAGAATGTCGAGCCGCATTGGTATTATTTGATTATAGTATAGATTTGAATAAAAAGAGGTGATCTCAAATTGATCGTTCAGGGAGTGCCCATGTGAATTCCAATAGAGCCCGCTTAGATAAAATCCAAGGTCATTGGTGATTGGTCTAGTTAAATCTGCATTATATAAATTTGTCCCAAAATCTCCGGTTGAGTATTTAATATAAGAGAATGGTCTGTCATAATGATTCACCTTAGATGTTACATTAAGACCTTGAATACCAGGGTAATCCTGCCCCACGGTTATGGATTCAATGAACTGTACGGGTATTTTTGTGAGATCAATGTAACCATATAATGGGTTATTTATTCGGTGGTTATTGAGGAAGAGCGTTGTATGTCCTGGATACTGTCCTCTTTTTGAAATGAGATTTAGCTGACCATCACCATAACTTATTGATATCAGTGGAGTGTGTATAAAGGCGTCGGTAAGATTCAGATCATAATCTAAAGGTATGATATTCTGAGTACTATGTAGATTTCGATCAATTTTTGAGTCAGAACCAAAATCGATAATCTCAGGGATTTCGTAGACCATGGCAGAGTCTTTTGCTGTTGAATCGTTCGGAACCTCAGCCGAATCTACCATTGTCTCATTTTCGTTTAATAACATAATAAACATGAATAACACTCGTAGATTATAATGTAAAAAATAGTATTGTCAAGAAGGCTATCTGAAGATGCTGAAAAAATCTTCAGCACCCTCTCGATTACGGTGATAACAAAAAGATGACAATGATATATCAGTGGTTTTCATCACTGTAATCCTTAGTAAATCATTGTAATCGAAGATTTCTGGACTTTTCCAGAAATCTCTATCTGATTTGTAAAAAGATTATTATTAAACTAAAATTTATACTTGAATTTTAATTTTTAATATGTATAATAAACACTAAATGAAAAAAGTTGAGAACACTCTTCGTGAACACAGATATCAAAGGTCGCGCATTATCCAGATTTTGCAGGATATCCAGGTTGAATTCAACTATTTACCCAAAGAGGCTTTAGAATACGTCAGTCAAAGATTGAAGATGTCATTGAGCAAAATTTATAGCATTGCAACATTTTATGCAGGTTTCAGTCTCAATCCTCGCGGAAAACATCTCTGTACGGTTTGCATGGGCACTGCTTGCCATGTGCGAGGCGCAGCGAATGTTTTAGATCGTATCGAAGAGCGGTTGGGAATCACATCTGGTGTTACTACATCAGATAAATTGTTTACCTTGGAGACTGTGAACTGTCTTGGTGCCTGTGCTCTTGCACCGATCGTAGTTATTGATGGTCAATATCATGGCCAGACAACAGTTGATAGAGTTGATAAACTCCTGGACAAATACTATGAAAAAAAAGACAAATAAAGAATTCCGCTTGCACCTTCTTATTTGCGCAGGTACAGGATGTGTTGCTAATAGGTCTTACGAAATCAAGGAAGAACTGGTTAAAGAAATCACCAGGCGAGGTTTGAACACTGAAGTAAGGGTCGCTATTACGGGTTGTAACGGCTATTGTGAACGTGGCCCCATCCTTGTTGTTCAGCCGGATGGCGTATTTTATCAAAAGGTGAGAAAAGAAGACGTACCCTGCATTGTTGAAGAACATATTTTAAAGGGTAAGCCAGTTGAGAGTTTAATGTATAGGCCATCACCAGATGCACCACCAATTTCCAGGATGATGGATATTGATTTCTTCAAACATCAAACATCAGTTGTTTTTAGAAATCGAAGCAGATTAGATCCAGAAGATATAGAAGATTATCTCCGTTTTGATGGCTACAAGGCATTAAAAAAGGCATTGGTGGAGATGAATTCAGGACAGATCATCGCTGAAATCAAACTTTCTGGATTACGCGGACGTGGCGGTGCAGGGTTTCCAACCGGTTTAAAATGGGAGTTGTGTCGCAAATCTCCAGGTAATATAAAATATATTGTCTGTAATGGAGATGAAGGAGACCCTGGTGCCTTCATGGACAGAAGTGTTTTAGAGGCTGACCCGCATGCAGTTATTGAAGGTATGATTATCGGTGCTCGAGCAATCGGCGCACATAAAGGTTTTATTTATGTACGTAAAGAATACCCTCTTGCAGTTAAGAGAGTAAAGATCGCCCTTGTTCAGGCAGAAGAATATGGTTTCGTGGGTGAGAATATTTTGGGTACAGGTTGTGATTTTTCGGTTGATGTAGTTCAAGGTTCTGGCGCTTTTGTTTGTGGTGAAGAGACTGCATTACTTACATCAATAGAAGGAAGAGTCGGCAGACCAAGACCCAGACCACCATATCCTATAGAAAAGGGGTTATGGGGTAGACCGACAAACATTAATAATGTTGAAACCTGGGCAAACGTACCGCAGATTATCTCAAAAGGTGCAGAATGGTTTTCGGGAATTGGAACCAAGCGTAGTAAAGGAACAAAAATATTCTCTCTTGTAGGTAAAATTAATAATACTGGTCTTGTTGAGGTTCCAATGGGCATTACCGTAAGAGAAATCGTTGACGAAATTGGCGGAGGAATTCCTGGTGGTAAGGAATTTAAGGCAGTACAGACTGGAGGTCCATCTGGTGGCTGTATACCTAAAAGCCTGTTGGATCTACCTATTGACTATGAAAGTTTAGTAAAAGCTGGTTCAATGATGGGTTCAGGTGGTATGATTGTAATGGATGAAGATACCTGTATGGTGGATATAGCTCGTTACTTTTTGGATTTTACCTTACATGAATCCTGCGGTAAATGCCCGTCCTGTAGATTAGGAACAAAGCAGATGGTCGAGATACTTGATCGCATTACTGAAGGTGAAGGTAAAGAAGGTGACATTGAATTTTTAGAGGACATTGGTAAAAATGTAAAACTCGCCTCTTTGTGTGGATTAGGACAGACCGCGGCAAATCCGGTTCTAACAACAATCAAATATTTTAGGGACGAATATCTTGCGCATATCAAAGAGAAACGCTGTCCTGCATTGGTGTGTAAATCGCTAATTTCCTACGTGATTGACCCTGAACTGTGTGGTGGTTGCACGGTCTGTGCCAAAAATTGTCCGAGTGATGCGATAACCGGTGAACCAAAAGAGATCTACACGATAGATCAAAAAAAGTGCACCAAATGCGGTATCTGCCTTACAGTTTGTCCGCCAAAGTTTAAAGCAGTGAAGAAAGTATCGCCACCAGTAAAGTGAAGATGAGAAGTTAAGAAGATATGAAGATAAGATTTCCTAATATCCCAGGCTCCAAACTTCTTAACTTCAATATTAGTTTGAACCAACATGATTAAACTAGAAATAGACAAGAAAGAGATAATGGCCAAGAAAGGTGAAACAGTCCTGGAGGTTGCGCAAAGACATGGTATCTATATACCCACGCTATGTTATCAAAAGGACCTTGTACCCTATGGCGGTTGTCGGTTGTGTATTGTGGAAGTCAAGGGTTGGTCAATTCCTGTTGCCTCATGTACACTGCCGGTCGAAGATGGCATGGTGGTTAAGACTGATACACCACGACTAAAAAAGCTACGTAGATTTTCTTTGCAGTTAATCCTTTCAGAACATCCGCATGCCTGTTTGATATGCGATAAAGAAGAGGAGTGTGCTAAGTATCAAGAATGTATCGAGAAGTCCGCGGTAACCTTTGGATGTAAATTTTGTGCACGCAATGGTGATTGTGAATTACAGGAACTTGTGGAAAAACTTGGGATTAAAGAGATACCATTCGAATTCAGTTATCGGAATCTGGAAATCGAGAAATTCGATCCGTTCTTTGAACGTGATTACAATTTATGCATCCTTTGTGGAAGATGTGTGCGAATGTGTCAAGAGGTGAGGGGTGCTGGGATTTTGGATTTTCAGCACCGTGGTCCGGAAACACTTGTTGGCACTGCATATAATCTGTCCCACCTTGAGATCGGGTGTCAATTCTGTGGCGCTTGTGTAGATGTGTGCCCTACTGGCGCATTGAGAGATAGGTATAGTAAATGGCTTGGTTTACCTGAACGATATGTGAAAACAACGTGTGCGTTGTGTAATATTGGATGTTCAATCAAGATTAATGTCCGTGCTAACACCGTGGTGAGTTCAACGCCCGATAATAATCAAATCTGCGTGAGAGGTCGTTTTGGGATTGCTCCATTGGTCCATCATCCAAAGCGTATTATATCGCCAATGTTAAGAAAAGGGGAGCGTCTTGTTGAAGTAGAATGGGAAGAGGCTTTTGATTTTGTTTGCACTAAACTCAATGAATATAGGGCGAAAACAGGCATCCTGTTCTCTCCTCAACTGACAATTGAGGCTATTAATTCTGTTTATGGTCTTGCTGATCATTTACAGTGTGAGAAACTTGCTACAACGTCAGCATTGGAGACCAATCTTAAACCGTTAGATTTAAAAGGATTTAGAGGTGATTTGGTTTTTGTCATAGTAAATACTGACATGATTAGTGATTTTTCTCCTTTACTTTTGAAACTAAGATCACAGCAAAAGATAAAACCTGCTTTTATAGTAATTGATGCAGTAGACAGTAAACTTACTCAAATAGTTGATCTTTGGCTCAGGCCAGAATTGGGTAAAGAAGTGGATGTTTTGAAACTTCTCTTTGCCCAGAAAAAAATGAAGAATACCACTGCGGTTTCTACACAGGATATTAAACTTGGTAAAGATTTATTAAAGAAGAAAAATATTTACTTACTCTATAATCCTTATAACATTAAAAACATTACCGTGCCTAAATATGTTAAAAAAATACCTTTGACAGCAAAAATAAATGCCTTGAAAATCATTGATATGGGTGTGGATTCTTCGACTATGGATTTATTGCAAGACAAAAATATCGACTGTTTATATTTACTCGGTACAGCGCCAAAACTGAACCGGAAATATAAAACTATTATTGTACAAGATTGTTTTCCTCCTCAAGTTAGGTTCGATCTATTTCTGCCGACTGCTACATTTGCCGAGGTAAATGGTAGTGTTGTGAACATTGAGGGAAAAATAAAAAGAATACGTAAGGCGATTGAACCTTTGGGCAAATCAAAGTCTGATGATTGGATAATCGCACAAATCAGTAAGCGGTTAAATCACAACACAAAAAATCGCAAACCTAAGAAGAGAAAGACGATAATTTCTGCCATTGCCAAAAATAGAAAGGTAGGTGAAAAATATCCAATCCATTTAATTGTTCGAGAGAACAGTTATTCCTTCAGGGGTCATCGTCTCTCTGATTTAATGAAGGGCTTTGAGCGACTGCGTGGCGATGGTTATGTAAGGGTAAATAAGAGAACCGCAAAGAAATTAAGAGTCAAGGATGGCGCAGAAATCAAAATAATTGGTAGAACTTTGAATTTAGTAATGCCAGCTCGAATTACTGAAGATGTACCTGAAAATAGTGTTCTTGTCTATTACCATCCATCAATGGGAGCAGTCAACAGTCAGCCAGTGAGAGTGGAGTGCGTACACTAAAACAAGGATATCAGGTGATCAAATTATCAGGAAAGGTGGTATAGATGTATAGGGTTCTGAAGCGAGAGCTGATTGTTCCTAACATTCATTTGCTTGTTATAGAATCAGAGTTAATCCATAAGAACGCTCATGCAGGTGAATTTGTTGTAGTACGTGCAGATGAAAGAGGTGAGCGTATTCCTTTGAACCTCGTAGATTGGGATAGGGGAAGTGTTAGTATGGTTTTTATGGCACTCGGAACATCGACGTACAAGCTTGCATCATTAAAGGTTGGTGATGAAATAGCAACCCTTGCTGGACCATTGGGAAAACCAACTGAGAAAGTCCAAGGGAAGAATATTGTTTGTATTGGCGGTTGTTATGGAATCGGTGCACTCTATCCAGCAATTCGTATGTTTAAAGAACATAAAAATCACATAACTACCATAATCGAAGCTCGTAGTAGATTGCTGCTATACTGGCAAGAAGAATTAAGAAAATACAGTGATGAGTTCTATGAGATTACCCGTGATGGTTCTGGAGGATTCAAAGGGCATGTGAATGATTTTTTGATCAATTATATCAAGAAAAATAAAACTGATATGGTTTATGTTCAGGGATGTACCTATCTTACTTACTTAGTGAGTCAGACAACACGACCTTTTAATGTTAAGACAATTGTTGGATTGAATCCAATAATGGTTGATGCCACAGGCATGTGTGGTGTGTGTCGTGTAATCGTCGGCGGCGAAACCAAATTTGGATGTGTTGATGGCCCAGAATTCGATGGTCATCAGGTTGACTGGGATACCTTACTTGCAAGACGCCGGGTTTATCTTGATAAAGAAAGATATTCTTTAAGTTTTTACGAATGTGAGAAATATGGCTAAGAAAATTATTCCTGAAAAGACCCCGATGCGGGAACAACCACCAAAAGAGCGTGCTAAGAACTATGATGAAGTTCCGTATGGCTATAGTGAAAAAGAAGCTATGCAGGAAGCCAGGCGGTGTCTGCAGTGCAAGAAACCAATCTGCATTAAAGGTTGCCCGGTTGAAATAGATATCCCTGGATTTATACGACTCATTGCAGAAGGTGATTTTCGAGGTGCCACAGAAAAATTGAAGGAGAAGAATGTATTGCCTGCAGTATGTGGCAGGGTATGCCCTCAGGAAGATCAGTGTGAAAAAATTTGTGTTCTCGCCAAGAAATATGAACCTGTAGCGATTGGCAGATTAGAACGTTTTGCTGCTGACTGGGAAAGGGCTCATGGTGAGTCGTCGGTTCCTAAAATCCCTCGTTCAACTGGTAAAAAAGTTGCCATTATCGGTGCTGGCCCTGGCGGATTGACTGTAGCCGGAGATCTGATTATGAAAGGGCATGCGGTCACGATATTTGAGGCATTGCACAAACCGGGTGGTGTTTTGGTTTATGGTATACCAGAATTCCGGTTGCCCAAAGCAATTGTATACCGCGAGGTTGATTATTTGGTAAAGTGTGGCGTAGTATTAATAGTTGATTTTATCGTTGGAAAAACAGCAACGATTGACCAACTCCTCGAAGATTTTGATGCTATTTATATTGGTACTGGTGCTGGTCTGCCCTGGTTTATGAATATCCCGGGCGAGAATCTTAATGGTGTCTATTCGGCGAACGAATATCTTACCCGGTCAAATCTCATGAAGGCATATCTCTTTCCTGAATATGATACACCTATAGTGCGTGGCAAAAGGGTTGCAGTAATAGGCGGTGGTAATGTCGCGATGGATTGTGCACGGACCGCGCTGCGTCTTGGCGCGGATGAGGTTCATAATGTATACCGTCGTTCACGTAAAGAGATGCCAGCACGAGAAGAAGAGATCCATCATGCAGAGGAAGAAGGAATAATTTTTGATATTCTCACCCTGCCAGTAAAATACATTGGTGATGAAAGAAACTGGGTTAAAAAGATGGAATGTATAAAGATGAGATTAGGTGAACCTGATGCTTCAGGGAGAAGGAGACCCGTGCCGATTGACGGTTCGAATTTCATAACACCGATAGACACTGTAGTATGTGCAATTGGCCAAAGCCCGAACCCTCTTATCCCTCAAACCACACCTGATTTGAAAATCGGCAAATGGGGGAATATTGAGGTTGACCCAAAGACTGGGAAGACTTCTAAAAAAGGATGTTGGGCTGGTGGCGATGTAGTACGCGGTGGTGCCACTGTAATTCTGGCAATGGGCGACGCCAGGGTTGCTGCTCGGTCAATAGATGAATACTTGAAAACCGGCGTATGGCGAGCTGATGAGGGGTGACAAGCTTGTTATACATAAAGGGCATATTAAGGCAGCAAAAAGCCTTTTAGACTTGCTCCTTCTAAAAATAATAAAAACCAAAAGCAAATTCATTATTACTATTGCAGGTGAATCAGGTAGTGGTAAGTCAGAAATCGCTGCGGTTCTTGTTGAATTACTTACTGAAAAAAGAAACATAAAAAGCCTTATTATTCAACAGGATGATTACTTTGTATATCCACCAAAGACAAATGCTAAGATGCGCAGGAAAGATATTAACCATGTTGGATTTTCTGAAGTTCGTCTTGAATTACTTGATCAGAATCTTAGCGATATCTTGAAGGAAAAAGAAGAAATAGAAAAACCATTGGTAATTTTTGATGAGGACTACATTACTAAAGAAATAATCAATCTTAAAGGAATCAAAACAATCATTGTTGAAGGAACCTATACAACTATGTTGAAAAATATTCATCAACATATTTTCATTGACCGGATCTATGTTGATACAAGAGATGCACGTAAGCAAAGGGCGAGAGAAGAACAGGATGAATTTCTTGAGAAGATACTTGAGATCGAACACAAAATTATATCATCACATAAACCCATGGCTGATTTTATTGTAATGTCTGAGTATGGAGTAGCCCCCGTAGGAAAACCCACGAAAAATGGCCAGACATTTTTTTAAGAAATAATTTATTCTACATTGTATTATCCGCGTCATGAAAGATCCGGCATTCCAACGGGGTAAAGAAGAATGAAAGGAAAACCAGAACTCAAGATTAAAAATATTTGCATGCTGAGTACGCATGGATATTTTGATCCGGTTCCTCAATTGGGGAGGACAGATACAGGTGGACAGGTAGTTTATGTGCTACAGTTAGCCAAGGCACTATTCAAAAGTAAGATAAAAGTAGATATTTACACACGATGGTTTGATTTTGCAAAGAAGCAGATTGATTCTGTTCCGGATTATCCTGATGTAAGGATTATTCGGATACCAGCAGGACCCGAGAAATTCATCCGCAAAGAGGATATCTACGACATCTTACCAGAGTTTGCAGAGAATATGATAAAATTCATTAAAACAAATAATCTTTACTATGATCTGTTCCATGGTCATTACGTAGATGCCGGGATTGTAACACTCGATGTAGCAAAGGCATTTGGAAAACCAGCTTTCTTTACTGCTCATTCCATAGGGGCATGGAAACGTGAAAAGATGGGTGGAAATTCTGAAGAGATGGAGAAAAAATACAAATTTAAACACAGAACTGTAGAAGAACTTCGAATTTTCAAAATAGTAAAGGCACAAACAGTAACGACCAAGCTCCAACAGGAAAAAATTGAGCAGTTATATGGATTTACAGCGGACAATATCGTTGTTATTTCTCCAGGTGTAGACATTCATAATTTTCAGCCGTTTAAACCAAATGAGAAAAAGATAAAAACAGATTTGCCTGAAAAATATATATTTTGTCTGAGCCGTATTGACACAAATAAGGGACACGACCTTTTGCTTAATGCTTTTGATATTGTAAGAAAGGAAATACCTGACATTCACCTTGTTATTGGTGGTGGTTCACCTGAACCACAGCAAACAGAATTGGAGATTCTGGCTATGATGAAGAGGATTGTACATGAGAAAAACATGTACAAAAGAGTGCACATTATAGGGTATGTGCCAGATGATAAACTCGTTGTTTCTTACCAACAGGCAAAATTATTTGCCTTACCGTCCATTTTCGAGCCCTTTGGTATGACTGTATTAGAGGCTATGGCTTGCGGAATACCTGTCATTGCTTCTAAATTTGGCGGGATCAGAACCGTCATCTCCTCTGGAGAAAATGGTCTATTAATAGACCCATCTAATAATAGGGAATTTGCTGAGGCTATAATTAAACTGTTAAAAGATAAAAATCTAGCTTCTACACTGGGACGAGAAGAATGTAAAACCATTCATAAACATTTTAGCTGGGAAGCCATTGCTGAGAAGCATATGTCATTTTATAAAGAATTTATGTATTAATTGAATAGTAGAAACACACCATGATGTGTCCCTGTTATAATCGATATTTTATCATATCAGAATTGCGATATTATTGAAATTCTGACCGCCCCTTGCCCGTTGGGTCAAGAAGCGGGACCAGATAGGCATATAGGCAAGAACGACCCAGCCCTTTTGTAAAAAGGGCTGCCCGGAGGGAGATAGTGCACGAGCGGAGCGAGTGCCTATCTGGTTTCAAAGTTCGGAAACTCGCCAGTAGTATTTTCCCAGTTAATCTCGACATTATCAACTGCGGCACCGGATGGTCCTTTATGACACCACTCAATAAGTTCTTGAATCTTATCTTTTGGACCATCAGCAATGACCTCAACGCCGCCATCATGAAGATTCCTTACCCAGCCTGTTAAGCCTAAACCCTGTGCAGTTTCCTGTGTATATGCTCTGAAACAGACCCCCTGAACAATCCCCGAAATATACAAGTGTGCCCTTACAATCTTCTTCATCTTTTGCAATATTTAAGGAGATAATCAACCAAATTGTTTAGGCTACAGCTTAACAGTGTAATATATTTATCCCCTGCTCCGCAATAGCTAAGTAGTTTATCATGTGATACAATTGCACCGACCGGGAAGATAACATTGGGAACATCTACAGGAAATTTTTTATTCCCCATTAATTCATAAGGTAATGATGGGATATATATTGGATTCTGAGTTCGGGCAATGACCTTTTTAGGATTTTCCAGATCAAGTAAAGCAGCACAGATTGAATAACCCCGCTTAATCTTTTTCTTTAATCCATATTCGCGGGCAATATTAATATCTATCTCGCCAACTGCATGGTATAGAAATAACAGACCTCTCTTTGTCTTAATCAACTGGGTAGATGGACCAATCTTCTCCTTTTCATGCATGAATTTCCCGGATGAGAAAAGTAAAGTTTTATTTCGCTCTTTGTACAGTCTTTGCCAGTATCTTTTATGTTTTTCAGGATTTAATAATTGCTCAATCCCGGCATCAAGTGTGGCGAGATGGATATTGGGGTGAAACCTTAAAAGAAGATATACTTTCCTGTTAATAAAAAAGGGAATAACATTTCGACTATCAAAGCAATCAATGATCCCATGATATCTAATGTTTAAAAAATCATTTGTTGTGTATATGGCGATCCTATCTGCATTTCCTCCCTTGAACGGCGGCTTTATCTTACCGCATCCAATTAAAATATATTTTTGGTTAAGCTTCACGATCCTTATATCTTCAATACCATGGACAAAGTCAGTGTGGTCAGTGCCATCACCGCGGATAACTGCATTTTTTAATCTTTTGAATTTAATGCCATCACTGCTTAGGAGAGGCCAAATTTCAGAGGTATAATTTTCAAGAAAATATCTTTTAATGCCCAATTTTTGGTCAAAATACATGCCTTTTTTATAACCTTTATGAATGCGGGGAAGAAGTATTACTTTATCTTTATAGACCTCTGCACCAGGATTAAATACTGCACCAATTTTTAATCTCTTATTTTCATACCAGGTAAGACCAATATCTTTTGGTTTAACCACCGGATTATTTTCATAACAGGACAGTTTGAAGATTATCTTATTTGACTTGGTTCTTATGAGATCGCCATTACCCAGCTTCTTAAATTCACTATTCAGGCTAATCATTCTTTAATAATCGATTAGATGATTTAATAAATTCCATCTTGATAATATTGCAATATTCATATTTTATATAGTTCCAGATGCATTTTTGCTACAGATGCCCACGAGGTTTTGTTTCGGTACTCTTCAATCTGTGTAAGGATATAATTCCTGAAATCCGTGTCCTGGAAGAGTCTTATTCCTGTTTTCGCAATGCCTGAAGAATTATATGGCAGGATTAATAGTTCATCAGAGATATTCTCCAACTCTTCAAATTTTGGAATTCTTGAGGCGATAATCGGTTTTTTTGCACCAATTGAAAGATGGAATGAGCCGGATGCTGAGCGATCCTCTTCATAATACGGAAAAAGCACCAAGTCCGATGCACCTAAAATGTACGGGATATCTTCATTCGGAAAGAATTTATTGGGAAAGATTATTCGTGATTGAAGGGTGAGTTCCTCTATTTTTTTCTTCATAAACTCCAGATATTTTTTTTGTTTTTTATCTGCTGTAGGTGCAAGACCACCTGCTATAAAAAGATAGGCATTAATATTGTTTTCAATTATTTCTTTAAGTGCCTCGAGCATTATATGGAGACATTTATGGGGTTTAACAAATCCAAAACTTAAAATGATCTTTCCATCCTGAGGTAATCCAAGCTTCTTTCTCGATCTTTGCCTATTTTTATTACTGAGCTCTGAACCATGGGGGACGACATTAATCTTTTTGCTTGATATACCAAGTCTTTGAAGAATTGCCTTTTGAGACTCAAGATGAACAATTACTGCATCAGCAAGTTGGGCAATTTTTTGTGCATACTTTTCATCTACCGCACCTCGCTCAGAAAATTGGGCTGGTCGTATACAGTGTATTGTTATTACAAGTTTCACCTGTCCTTTTAGTCTTTCAAGTAATCGCGGCAGCCGTTCATCAAATTTATAAATACTGTACTCATGCTGGATATGTACCGTATCAAAATTTCTGGTTTGATTAAAGATTGTCTCTGGATAATCTTCATTCCGCCTCCAGCATGGAATTACCTTAAAATTTTCTTCGTCTACGGGCGATGCTTCATTTTCTGCAATTATTGAAATTTTTAATTTTGGCTCTACCGTCTTTATTCCGTGAACAAGATAGTCAGTATATGTAGCAATACCACAGTGTTGTGGTAAATATGTTGAAACATAGGCTAAGCTCATGCCCTTGCCAGAACAACTACCCTCCGCATATTCTCGACATTCATTATTATCGCAATAGCAAGTAGTGCAAGGATAGGTAGATTTAATACGCCGCCAAGAAAGATAATAAAGATTCTTAAATCTCTGCCTATCCTGAAATACCGATGAACTTTGCTCTTCATAAGACTGTCATATTTATCTGCCGTGTAGCTGTTGATTAATGAGCCAATTAATGCTAAAAATCCAATGAAGATAATAGATATACTACCAGTGATTTGAAATGTATGGTAGGTTAGACCAAATAGTAGAAAAGCATCAGCATATCTATCTAAAACCGCATCAAACCAACCACCAAATTCAGTTTCTAAAAATTTCAGTCGTGCAATCTCGCCATCACAGCCATCGAGAATAGAAGTAAATTGAGCAAGAGTCGCACCGATTAGGAGGTTAATGTATCCCTTGTGAAAAAAGAATAGTACACTAATGATTGAAAGAAAGAAACAGAGCAGTGTAATTGTATTGGGTTGAATTTTGGTTCTCAAAAGAAGTTTTGTAATCGGGATAGATATTGGCCTATTTATATATCTTGAAATAAAACCGTCAGATTGTTTCTTTGTCGAGATATTCAACAGATAATCTTCAGCCAGTTTTAATCTCACCGCATCATCAACATCAATCCAGTAATTCCCATCAATATCACAGGTTTTAACCTTACCCCTTTTTGCCAAGAGTTTTATTCCACCGGATAGGGATGTGTCTCCTCTTTTTGAACTCTGCTCAATTGCCCTGAAGATTGCAGGTGTACAGAGGAATATACCTGTATCATAGGCATTATACTCTTTAAGATTTTTCCCGATGTCTAAAATCTTTTCATCTTTAACAAATACTTTTGTAGCATCTTCTTCATCAACAAACTTATTTCTTTTAATATTAGAATCAATTGCTAAAACGACCTCATCATTATGAATCTTTCTGTTTTTTAATTTCTCAATAATATTTTTATTGAAAATATGGTCACTCATTAATAGAATAAAATTGTCATTTATAGTATCCGCTGCCCTTAATACTGATATACCATTTTCTTTTTTCCATTCATCATTATGCAGGCAGGTAATTTTTATATTTCTTTTTTTACTAAAGGTTTCTAAATAATCTCTAAGCCTTTTGCCATTATAACCAGTTACCACACAAAAATCGTCTAAACCAGCTTTTCTGGCAAGCAAAATAACTCTTGCAATAAGTGGTATTCCCATTAAAAATGCCAATGGTTTTAAGCTTGACTTTGATGCGAGCCTTGTGCCTTCTCCACTTGCAATTATAAGACATTTCATGTTCAATCACCTCCTTTTCTATGGATTGATTGCTGTAATTTATATTTTCTTATCTACTATTAAAATATTAATTCTAGATAAGTGCTTATTTCGTTCGCTCTACTGATTAAGACCGCAAAAGGCGATTTAGCCGTTTCCAGAATAGCTCACTAAACAGAATTCCGTACTTTTTACCTTTTCGCCCTGCTTCTTATTTAAA
>SOIY01000159.1 GCA_004376785.1 Candidatus Stahliibacteriota bacterium
AGTATTCATGTATCGCATTGAAATAAGAAGAAGAGACGACCCGCGTGGAAAATTTATAAAAGAAGAGTTTAAATCCTTTGGCCTTGATGGTATTGAATATATAGAAGTTAGAGATATATACTATCTGCATGGTGATTTATCTAAAGACCAGGTTGAATTTATTGCCAGAGAACTTTTATGTGATTCGGTTGTTGAAGAGTATTATATTGGTGAACCTGAGGGATTTGAAATATTGTATAATCCCGGGGTGACTGATCCAAAAGAAGATAGTATTAAAAAGGCGATCGCTGACATTGGAGTTGAAATTAATGCCGCTAAGACAGGAACGAACTATATTTTTAAGGGTAATTTTGACGAAAAAAAATTAAAAAAATGTGCAAGTCTGTTCCTTTATAACCCTCTTGTTCAACATATAAGACATGCAGAGGAAGAAGTATATAAACCTTCAGCGTATAAATTTCATATTATAAAAATTGATCTGAGTGGTGATCTGATGAAGATTAGCCGTGAGATGGGTCTTTTTCTCTCTGATATTGAGATGGAGAAGATAAAGGAATATTTTATTAAAGTAGATAAGAAGCCAACAGATGTTGAATTGGAGACGATTGCCCAGACCTGGAGTGAACATTGTCGTCATAAGACTTTTCTTGGTAGAATACAGTTTAATGGAGAAGAAATAGATAATCTGTTAAAGAATACAATCATGAAAGCAACAAATGAGATTAATCATTCAATGTGTTTGTCCATATTCCATGATAACTCTGGCGTGATTGAATTTGATGAGGACTATGGTGTTTGTTTTAAGGTAGAGACTCATAATCATCCTTCTGCATTAGAACCGTATGGTGGTGCGGGAACTGGAATTGGTGGTGTTATACGCGACATACTTGGGACTGGACTTGGTGCTAAACCTATAATGAATACAGATATATTTTGTTTTGGTTCGCCTGGTTATGATTATAAAAAATTGCCCGACGGCATTCTGCATCCGCTAACAATTATAAAAGGTGTAATTCGCGGTGTCAGGGATTATGGAAACAGAATGGGTATCCCAACTGCAAGCGGTGCAATATATTTTGATGATGATTACTTATATAATCCACTCGTGTATTGTGGGTGCGTTGGTTTGGTGAGGAAAGATCGTATTGAAAAAGGGGCTAAGTCTGGTGATGCAGTTCTACTTGTTGGCGGGAGGACAGGACGTGATGGCATCCATGGTGTTACTTTTGCATCAGCAGAACTCTCTGAAGAATCAGAAAAATCGTGTGTACAAATAGGTAATCCTATAATGGAAAAAAGGGTTATGGATTGTTTGTTACGTATCAGTGAAGAGGGGATTTTAAACTCAGTGACTGATTGTGGTGGTGGTGGTTTGTCAAGTGCGGTTGGTGAAATGGGTAAGGATATTGGGGTGCGGGTTAATCTTGATGCAGTCCCATTGAAATATGAAGGACTTTCTCCACGCGAAATATGGATTTCTGAATCCCAGGAGAGGATGGTTTTTGCTATTCCAAAAGAGCATTTAGATAGAGTGATTGAACATTTTCAAAAAGAGGGTGTTGAAGCAACCGTGATCGGTGAATTTACCAAGGATAAACGGTTATGTCTTTTTTATAAAAATGAGCTGGTTTGCGATCTCGAAATGGATTTTTTACATAATGGATTACCAATGCCTTTAAAAAAGGCAAGAATGAAAAGTAAACCACAAGTTGAATTTGATGTACCAAAACCCATAGAATTCAATTCAATACTTTTAGAAATCATAAGTAGTTTAAACTCCTGCTCAAGGGAATGGGTTATAAGGGAGTATGACCATGAGGTTCAGGGCAGTAGTGTTATAAAACCGCTTATTGGAATTGATGCTATTGGTCCTCAAGATGCAGTGGTGATAAAGCCAAGACTTGATAGAAATAAAGGAATTATTGTTTCCTGTGGTATAAACCCGAATTATGGCAGAATTGATGCCTATAATATGGCAGTTTCTGTTATTGATGAAGCATTGCGTAATCTTGTAGCAACTGGAGGCGATATAGGTAAGTCAGCCATGTTGGATAATTTCTGTTTTTCCTCACCTGAAAGGGAAGAGGTTCTTGGAGATATAGTAATGTCTGCGCGTGGCTGCTATGATGCTGCAAAGGCGTTTGGAGTTCCATTTATTTCTGGTAAGGATAGTTTATATAATGAGTGGTCTGATAAAAATGGTAAGAGTCACTTAATTCCACCGACCCTTTTGATTTCAACAATAGGTGTTATTGATGATGTAAATAAGTGTGTTACAATGGATTTGAAGAGCAATAATAGTGAAATCTATTTGATTGGTGATACAAAGTATGAACTTGGAGGCTCAGAATATTTTAGGATTTTAGGTATTAATGGAGGTAAGGTTCCCGGGATCGATTTTAAAAAGGCTCCTGAGATTATGAAAAGAGTGCATGCTGCTATAAAGAAGAATTTGATTCTTTCATGCCATGATTTATCTGAAGGAGGACTTGGTCTTGCTATAGCTGAGATGGCATTTAGTGGTGATATTGGTGTGGAAATAGATTTGGAAAATGTTATGTATACTGAGAAAAATCGACGCTATGATAATATTCTTTTTTCTGAATCAAATACGCGTTTTTTAGTCGAAATATCGAAAGAAAATACGTCAGAGTTAAAGGAATTTTTCAATAGTTTACCAATCACAAAAATAGGTAAAACTATAACTGAAAAAAACTTAAAGGTTATTGCTGGTAAGAA
>SOIY01000214.1 GCA_004376785.1 Candidatus Stahliibacteriota bacterium
CGAAGGTGGCAGGACTGTCGGCGCTGGCGTCGTAACAAAAATCATAGAATAATGAGAGTAATTATAACACTGGCATGCCAGAAGTGCAAGAACAGAAATTACACGACCACTAAGAATAAGAAAAAACAAAAACGGCTGGAAATTAAAAAATACTGTCGTTTCTGTCGTAAGCATACTTTACATAAGGAAGTTAAGTGAACCTCGCTACGCTAAACACTAATATCTCTCTCGACGTCGAGTCTCGAGACGAGACGGAAATTCGAAATCCTAAACAAATCCGAATTTATGGTTTATCAATGTAGGCCTGTAGCTCTAACGGTAGAGCATCCGGCTCCAAACCGGAGGGTTGGGGGTTCAAATCCCTCCAGGCCTGTTATAGAGAGTTGAAGAATGATAAAAAAAACAATTGATTACATAAGAAAAATTTATACTGAAATGCGAAAGGTCACCTGGCCCACACGCAGTGAGTTAATAAATTCAACTATCGTTGTAATTGTTATTTCAGGGATTGTTGCGCTAATCATTTTTGCCCTTGACACAATCTTCTCAAATGTTCTACATTTAATCTTAAGATAGTTATGGATAATAATAAAGCTAAATCTATGCAGTGGTTTGTGGTTCACACGCTAACTGGTCACGAACAGAAAGTCAAAAAGATACTACAAAAAACTCTCGAGGAAAAGAACCTTGAGAAATCCTTTGGCAGGATAGTTATACCAGTCGAAAATCTGATTCGGATAAGAAAAGGGAAAAAAACAGTAGAAGAAAGAAGATTGTATCCTGGGTATATTGTTATTGAAATGGAAGGAAATGATGAAAATTTAAGGCTTGTAAATTCTATCCCAGGAGTAACCCATTTCCTGGGTTCAAAGACTAAAGCAATTCCTTTAGGAGAAGATGAGGTTGAGGCACTCTTAACACAGGTTAAAGAGTCAAAGGAAAAGGTAGTCACACAAATTCCTTTTACTAAAGGCGAACGTGTAACTGTAATAGATGGGCCATTTACAGATTTTGTTGGCATAGTGGATGAAGTTTATGAAGAACGCGAAAAGGTTAAAGTATTTGTGGTTATTTTTGGAAGAACAACCCCGATTGAACTGGGATTCCATCAACTGAAAAATATGTAAGGAGATATATGGCAAAGAAAATAGTGGCAACAGTTAAACTACAGATTCCTGCCGGTAGTGCAACACCGGCACCACCAGTTGGTCCTGCGCTGGGTCAACACGGTGTAAACATTATGGAATTCTGCAAGGCTTTTAATGCGGAAACGAAAAATCTTGCCGGTTTAATTGTACCCGCAGTAATAACGATTTTTAAAGATCGAACATTTACTTATATTTTAAAAAGCCCGCCAGCATCAATTCTCTTGAAACAGGCTGCAGGTATAGCAAAAGGTTCATCTATTCCAAATCGCGAGAAGGTTGGTAAAGTTACAAAAGAACAGATAAAGGATATAGCTCAGCGTAAGATGAAGGATTTGAATAGCGATACAATTGAGCAAGCAATGAAGGTCATTGAAGGCACAGCAAGAAGTATGGGAATTACAGTGGAGGAGTGATGAAACATTCAAGGCGTTATAGAGAACTAAAATCCAAGATTGAACCCAAAAAATATTCTGTGGATGAAGCAATTGAGAAGGTCAAAGAATTGGCATCCGCTAAGTACGATGAATCTTTAGACGTTTCTATTCAATTTAATATTAACTCAAAGAAAACTGACCAGCAAATTCGAGGAATCTCCAACCTACCTCATGGAACAGGTAAGAAGAAGAAGATATTAGTACTAACTAAAGGAGAAAAGGAGCAGGAAGCAAAAAAAGCAGGTGCAGATTATGTGGGTTTTGAAGAATATATAGAAAAAATAAAAAAGGGTTGGGCTGATGTGGATATTATTATTGCAACACCAGATACAATGTCTGACGTTGGCAAATTGGGTAAAATTCTCGGTCCAAAAGGTTTAATGCCTTCACCAAAAGTTGGAACAGTAACCTTTGAAGTTGGCGCTCAGGTAGAAGCTCTAAAAAAGGGCAAGGTTGAATTCAAAACAGATAAAACAGGATGCCTACATATTTCTGTTGGTAGAGTCTCTTTTGAAACAAAAAAATTACGCGAAAATTTATTTACTTTCTTTGAGGACTTGCTTGCGGCAAAACCTCAAAGTATAAAAGGACAGTTTCTAAAATCTGTGACCCTCTCTTCAACAATCGGCCCGGGAATTAAACTCGATGAGAAAGCCATCTTAAATGAACTACACAAAGGAGGGTCATAATGCCATCACAAAAGAATGTTGAATATTTAGATAAAACAAAAGAGCGATTAAAAACAGGAAAAGCATTTTATTTCACTGATTTCACAGGACTTTCTGTCCAGAGTTTGGAAAAACTACGCAGGGAAATTAAGAAAAGCAAAGGAAATTATCTGGTGCTTAAGAATACATTGGGTTATTTGACAATGAAAGACTTAGGATATGATGATACTACAATAACCAAGCTTTTCAAGGGACCAACAGGAATTGCCATAGCCTTCGATGACCCAATTATTTTAGCAAAGATTTTAACGAACCACGAAAATCTGAAAATTAAGGGCAGTTTTATTGAAGGAAAATTCTTCGCCACAGAAAAGGTCATAGAATTTTCCAGGATACCATCAAAAGATGTATTGTATAATCAGCTCGTTTGGTCACTCAATATGCTCGGCAATTTTGTCAATGTTTTAGAAAGTATACTGAGAAATTTAATTAACACCATCGAAGCGATGAAAAATAAGGAGGCAAAATGACGACAAAAACAAAAAAAGGTGTTGAGACCTTAGTCGAAGAAATAGGCAAGCTTAGCGTAATTGAACTGTCTGAATTGGTAAAGACACTGCAAGAAAAATTTGGTGTTAGCGCGGCAGCACCAGTACAGGTTGCTGTTCAAGCAGGTGGTGATGCTGCACAGACAAAAGCTGAAGAAAAATCAGAATTTAATGTAAGAATGACATCTTGCGGTGACAAAAAGATTCAGGTCTTAAAGGTATTAAGGGAACTTTCTGGCCTCGGTTTAAAAGAAGCAAAGGACATGATCGATAACCTTCCCAAAGATATTAAAGAAGGCGCGTCCAAAGAAGAGGCACAGAATATGAAAAGTAAGCTCGAAGAGGTTGGTGCAACAATCGAATTACAATGATATTAAAACAAGGCTCAAAGAAAAAAAATGGTTAATTAGTGATTGTCGCCGACGCTCCATAGCTTTGGCGACGGAACGGTTAATTGGTGAATTAGCTAATCACTTGTTTTTAACCTTCTTAATCCCTTTTTCATGTTTATTGAGCCTGTCTCATTAAATAAGGAGAATATGAGAAATATTATAAATTTCTCAAAGAATAAATCAACGTTCAAGATGCCTCATCTACTTGAAGTTCAACTTGAATCGTATGATCAATTTATAAATAAGTCGATCAAAAAAATCTTCAATGAGCTATTTCCTATTTCTAATATTCATAACCGTTATCAACTTGTTTTTAACTCTTGCAGATTTGGCACAGCAAAATATTCAGTAAATGAGGCAATCGAAAAAGGGGCAACTTATGGTGTCCCTCTAAAAGTGAGTTTCAGGTTGGTCAGCAAAGATGAAGATGGCGAATTGCATGATGTAACTGAACAGGAAATTTACTTATGTGACATGCCATTAATGACCCACCGGGGGACATTTGTTATAAACGGGGTAGAAAGGGTTGTAGTAAACCAGATCCACCGCTCACCAGGAGTCTATTTCAGTGAAACTGAAAATACTTCTTCAACAATGATAATTCCATACCGTGGGCAATGGGTTGAGTTTATAATAGACCGTTTAAATACTTTTCACGCCATCCTTGATAGAAGACGTAAACTCCTGGGGACAATGTTTATTAGAAGCCTGGGTTTTGAAACGAACGAGGAAATTATAAAACTATTCTATCCAGTAAAACAAATCAACCTCAAGCGAGCGCTAAACTATTTCTGTGCCGAAAGTATCTATGACGGCGAAAGTCTGTTATTGCCAGCGGGTGAACTTTATGACGAAGCAACAATTGAGCTCTTAGATCATAAAGGTATAAAAAAAGTAAGCGTCATCGACTCCCACGAGCCAGGTGTTACAATCTTAACCAATACATTTAAAAAAGACCGAACCAGCTCTAAAGAAGAAGCAGCAAAGAAAATCTATACGCTGCTTCGTTCAATGGCACCGCCCACACTTGATATTGCTGTTGTCTATATAAAAAACATCCTCTTCGATCCCAATCATTTCAACTTGGGCGATGTTGGACGTTTCAAATTCAACATGAGATTGGGCATTGATGAACGTGCAACAAAAACATACCTTACCATAGATGATCTTTTTCAAGTTTTCCATAAATTGTTCCAATTTGCCAATAAAGAATTTAGCGCAGACGACATAGATCATCTAAGCAACCGTCGGGTTCGTCGGGTCGGTGAATTACTCGAAACACAATTTAGACTGGCAATAACTCAACTCATACAGAATGTCAAAGAAAGGGCTTCTTTAATGAATGAATCCGGATTATCTCCCCAGGATTTAATCAACCCCCGCTTAGTTTCTAATATCATTAATAAATTTTTTACTACATCCCAATTGTCTCAATTTATGGAACAAACAAATCCAATTTCCGAAATGACCCATAAACGTCGTATTTCTTCACTCGGGTTAGGTGGTTTAAAACGTCAAACCGCTGGCTTTGAGGTCCGCGATGTACACTATTCCCATTATTCAAGAATATGTCCAATAGAAACACCAGAAGGACCCAATATTGGATTAATATCAAGCCTTGCAAGTCACGCTAAAATTGACAAACACGGTTTTATACTTGCTCCTTACTGGGTGGTGAAGAATAGTAAAATCATGAATGAATTTGTCTATTTAAGAGCAGACGAGGAAGATCGCTACACCATTGCACAGGCGAATACACCAATTGATAGTCATGGAAAAATTATAAGTGATCGAGTCCTTTGTCGCCGTAAAGATGCTTTTCCCATGGTTTCACCAAAAGAGGTAGAATTAATGGACGTTTCCCCAGAACAAGTTTTCAGTCCAACTGCATCACTTATCCCTTTCTTAGAACATAATGACGCAGACCGTGCCTTAATGGGTTCAAATATGCAACGTCAGGCAGTTCCTCTTATACAACCCGATCTACCACTGGTGGGAACCGGTATGGAAGAACGCATTGCTAAAAATTCAGGAACAATACTTCTGGCTGAAGAAGATGGAAAGATTTTTTATGTTGACTCAAGAAAAATTGTCGTTGAAGCTAGTAAAGGGGTCAAAAAACGTTATCAACTTTCAAAGTTTTTACGATCTAATCAAAATACGTGTATTCATCAAAAACCTACTGTCCAGCTGAACCAAAAGATTAAAAAAGGTGCTGTTCTGGCTGATGGCTATGCTACAAAAGATGGAGTGCTCGCCCTTGGAAAAAATACACTCGTTGCATTCATGCCACTTTTAGGTTTTAACTTTGAGGATGCCATTATTGTTAGTGAAAAACTACTAAAGGATGATACATTTACTTCAATCCATATCTTAGAATTTGACTGTGAAGTAAGAGAGACCAAACTCGGTCCTGAAGAAGTAACAAGAGATATACCTGGGATCAGTGATTTTCTATTAAAAGATTTAGATGAGAATGGTATTATACGTGTTGGAGCTCATGTCGGCCCTGATGATATTCTTGTTGGAAAAATAACACCTAAAGGAGAAACTGAATTGACCCCTGAAGAAAGGCTTATGCGTGCAGTATTTGCTGAAAAAGCAACAAACGTAAGGGATACATCATCAAGAGTCGAGCCCGGTGTGGAAGGGATTGTGATTGACCGAACAATATTGACTCGCAGGACCACTGATGAATTGGCTATGCATGTAGAAACAGAACGAAAACACAAGATCCAAGAAGAGTTCTCAGCTTTGCATGATGAAATTTTGACCGTTCGTAATAATCTTTTAAAACACGTACTTTCCGGGCATGTCGTAGCTTCATCTATCAGGAATGAAAAGGGGAAAATAATTTCAAGAAAAGGAAGCACATACGATGATAATTTCTTCGATGATTTAAATGCAATAAAAATCATTGCTGATAATAAATTTACGAACACAACAAAAATTGATAATGAAGTTGAGAAAATTGTTATCGATGGTGAAGAAAAATTACTACAAGTCATTGCTGATAAAAAAATGGAGGAAGATAAATTGCTCAGGGGAGATGAATTACCCCATGGAGTATTGAAAATTGTTAAGGTCTTTATTGCCCAGAAAAGAAGGATTGCAATTGGCGATAAGATGGCAGGAAGGCATGGTAACAAAGGCGTTGTTGCAAAAATCCTACCTGAAGAAAATATGCCATTTTTACCTGATGGCACACCAATAGATATTGTCCTCAACCCATTAGGTGTACCTTCACGAATGAATGTTGGTCAGGTTCTTGAAACCCACCTTGGTTGGGCAGCAAACAAATTAAAGTTTTATGCAATTTCGCCAATTTTTGATGGAGCAACAGTAGCTGAAATTAAAGAGAAATTAAAAAAGGCAAATTTACCAGAAGATGGCCAGATTAAATTACGCGATGGCAGAAGCGGACTAATGTTCGACTCCCCAATTACGGTTGGCTATATGTATATGCTTAAATTGATTCATATGGTTGATGAAAAAATACACGCCCGATCAACCGGTCCTTACTCCCTCATCACGCAACAGCCACTGGGTGGTAAGGCTCAATTTGGGGGTCAACGTCTTGGTGAAATGGAAGTTTGGGCATTAGAGGCATACGGCGCTGCTTATACCCTGCAGGAAATGCTAACCGTAAAATCTGATGATGTTGAAGGTAGAGCAGCTATGTATGAAGCATTAATTCGCGGCAAAAATCCTCCTAAGCCAAGAGCGCCTGCATCGTTTAATGTGCTGCTAAAAGAACTCCAGGGACTTTGTTTTAATGTAACTCTTGAAAAAAAGGAGGTTCCTGATGAGAAGTAGATCCTATCCAAGCATGGATATTACAATGTACGATGGAATTAGGTTAAGTCTTGCTTCACCTGAGACAATATTATCCTGGTCAAGAGGCGAAGTAATCAGAGCTGATACGATTAACTACCGAACACAGCGTCCTGAAAAGGATGGACTATTTTGTGAAAAAATCTTTGGCCCGGTAAAAGATTTTGAATGTTCCTGTGGTAAATACAAAAAAGCCAAATATCGGGGAACACTATGCGATCGATGTGGGGTTGAGGTTGGTCCTGCTTCAATGCGAAGAGAACGAATGGGACATGTAGATCTTGCTGTACCTGTGGCTCATGTGTTCTACTACAAAATCCCGCCAAGCAAAATCGGCCTTTTATTAAATCTATCAATAAACCAGCTTGAGGCAATCTTAAATTACGAAGCGTATATTGTCTTAGAATCAGGCGATTCACCATGGCGCAAGGGTGAAGTTCTCATTGAGGAAGAGTACCAGGATGCAAAAGAAAAATATGAAGATTTCAAAGCAGACATGGGGGGACAACCAATATATGACCTGCTGAAAGAAATTGATCTGGAAAACATGTCTTCTGATCTAAGAATAAGATTAGAAAAAGAAACACTAAAGCCACGGCGATTCCAGCTGCTAAAGAAACTGAAGCTCGTGGAGGCATTTAGATTATCAGGTAACCGACCAGAATGGATGGTCCTGACAAGATTACCAGTTATACCACCTGATCTCAGACCTCTTGTGGCACTAGAGGGAGGAAGATATGCAACTTCAGATTTAAATGATCTGTATAAACGTGTCATTACTCGAAATAACCGTGTGAAATCGATAACGTCAGGCATTAAAACTCCAGAAGTCATTGTCCGAAATGAAAAGAGAATGCTACAGGATTCGATCGACGCACTATTAGATAATTCACGGAGGTCACGACCCATAAAAGGGCGCGGTAATAGACCATTAAAATCCCTGGCTGATGCATTGAAAGGTAAACAGGGTAGGTTTAGAAGAAATCTTTTAGGTAAAAGAGTCGATTATTCTGGCAGGTCAGTAATTGTTGTTGATCCATCACTAAAATTATACGAGTGTGGCGTACCTAAAGAGATGGCTTTTGAATTATTTAAACCAATGATCGTTCGCAAATTAGAAGAACGCGGCATGGTTGATTCAGAGAGAAATGCAAGAAGATTAGTGAGGACAAGATCTACTGAAGTTTATGAGATACTTGATGAAATAATAAAAGACCGGCCAGTTCTATTAAATCGTGCACCTACCTTACACCGTGTATCAATCCAGGCATTCTTACCTGTTTTAAGAGAAGGAAAAGCAATCACCATACACCCAATGGTCTGCGTACCATATAATGCCGATTTTGACGGTGATACAATGAGTATTCATGTACCTCTTTCACCTGAGGCAATATTGGAATCATATATGTTAATGCTTTCCATTCACAATATACGTTCACCAAAGGATGGTCGAGCATTAATGACACCAACCCAGGATATAGTTATTGGACTTTATTACTTAACCAAAAAGCAAAAAGAGAAACAGAAAACATTTAAACTATTTTCTTCTATCGATGAGATAAACATAGCGCTCGATAATGAATTCATCACACTACATCAACCAATAAAGTATAAATTCAATGATAGGGTAATTGATACAACTCCAGGAAGAGTGATATTCAACGAGTTATTGCCTGAAGAAATGAGGTTCAAAAATATACTGTTAAATAAACGGCTACTTACCGGAATCGTTGATGAATGTCTTGATAAATTTGGCACAGAAAAGACTATAGGACTCCTGGATAACTTGAAAAAAATCGGCTTCGAATTCGCAACGAAATCAGGACTCACGATTGGTATTGATGATATGATAAGTCCAAAAACTAAAAACAAAATATGGGAAAAGGGCACTAAAGAGGTAATGGATATAAATCGTGCGCATAAAAACGGCCTCATATCAGAAACCGAACGTTATAATAAAGTAATAGACACGTGGACAAGAGTTACAATTGAAATAGAACAAAATCTAATTATAGACCTCGAAAAAGACCGCAAAGGATTTAATCCACTGTTTATGATGGTTCATTCCGGCGCTCGCGGTTCAAAAAATCAGGCATCTCAGATTTGTGGATTGAGAGGATTAATGTCAAAGCCACAACGAAAGGTCACTTCTGTTCAAATCATTGAAACACCAATAAAATCATCCTGTAAAGAAGGACTTTCAGTTCTTGAATACTTCATTTCAACACATGGTGCGCGAAAGGGATTGGCTGATACGGCTCTAAAAACTGCTGATGCTGGATACCTTACCCGTCGTCTTGTTGATGTTGCTCAAAATGTTACTATAACAATGGAAGACTGCGGCACAATAATGGGGCAAGAAATAAGCGCCTTAAAAGAAGGTGAAAAAATAGTTGAACCCCTCAATGAAAGAATAGTGGGACGAGTAGCCCTTGTTGATATCATTGACCCGGTGACTGAAAAAATAATTGTTAAAGGTGGAAAGGAAATATCTAACGAGCAGGCTCTAAAGATAGAAAAGAGCGGTATGGAAAAGGTTAAAGTAAGGTCCATCCTGACCTGCGAAGCACCTATTGGTCTTTGCGCAAAATGCTACGGAAGAAATTTGCCTACTGGTAAAATGGTAGAAATTGGAGAGGCGGTTGGTATAATTGGAGCCCAATCCATCGGTGAGCCAGGAACACAGTTAACACTGAGAACGTTTCATGGAGGTGGTGTAGCGTTGCGAATAGCCGAAAGCACTTCAAGAAACGCGGATATCTCGGGCCAGGTAACTTTTGAAAATCTGAATGCCGTAGAAAAACATGATGGACATCAGATAAGTTTAAATGACAAGGGACGCATGATTATCAAAGGCGACGGTGGTAGAAAAATTGCCTATAACATTCCGATAGGTGCTATAATTTATCCCAAGAAAAAAACAAAAGTCGAGCAAGATGAAATACTATTTGAATGGGATCCATATTCAATACCAATAGTTAGTCCAATCGGAGGAACCATCAAATTTCTTGATATTATTCTTGGTATCACGCTTCAAGAGAACTGGGTCGATGAAAGATCTGGTGGTAAGCAATTTATTATTGTGGAAGACCGCGTCAGACACCACCACCCAAAAATTAATATCATGGATAGTAAAAAGAAAATTCAAAAAACTTTTTCCATGCCAACTGGATCATATTTATTAGTAAAAGATAATGATAAAATAACTCCAGGCACACTTATTGCCAGAATACCAAAAGAAATTGGTAAAAGTAAAGATATTACAGGTGGATTACCCCGTGTTGAAGAATTATTCGAAGCCAAGATTGTAAAAAATCCTGCTGTTGTTACTGAGATTGATGGTGTTTGTGATGTAGACGAAGAAAAAGGTACATGGAAAGTAACAGTAACACCAGAAGTCGGTGATGCCCGAACCTATAAAATCCCGACAACAAGGTATTTAAGAATTCACTCAGGCGAGTTCATACGTGCTGGTGACACCTTGTGTGAGGGTGCAATTGATCCTCACGATATTCTCAGAATAAAAGGACCAATGGAAACACAACGCTTCCTGGTAAATGAAATACTTGAGGTGTACAGAATTCAGGACGTTAAAATCGATGATAAACATATCGAAGTGATTGTCCGTCAGATGCTGCAGAGGGTTAAAATAGAAGAACCTGGTAATACACCATTTGTTGGCGGTGAAATAATCGATAAAAGAAGAGTCATACACGTTAATCAACAAGCACTCTTGGAAGGAAAGAAACCTGCTACCTATCGACCAATTCTTCTCGGTATAACAAGAGCAGCACTTTCTACTGAATCTTTCTTCTCCGCTTCAAGTTTTCAGGAAACAACAAAGATTCTTGCCGATGCTGCTGTTGAAGGAAAATTGGATAGATTAGAAGGTCTTAAAGAAAATGTAATTGTTGGCAGGATTATTCCTGCTGGTTCTGGTCTAGCACAATTTCGGAAGTTAACCCTTGAAGAAAAAGAAAAAGAAGAAGAAATAGACTAAAAAAAGTAGTCAGTAGGAGTCCCGACTTCGTCGGGACTCCTCTTTTCAAAAGAAAATACTAAGCACATACAAGAATATGGGTTAAGGATTAAGTTTTATATGCTGGATATATATTCAAGCTTCCTAACCCAAACCTAATAACCAGTTTTACAGGAAGCTCATTACAAAACCAGTAAGGATCGGAACGGAAAAATTATCATCCCAAGGCAACGGCAAAGCTTCAAATACTGAGGCAGCAATTGCTCCAACAATAAGTGGTGTAAGTGGCAAAGTATCAGGAAGATTATATATAATAACGGCAGCAGCCAAAGATGAACCTAAAAATCCAATACTGCCAAGCAAGGTTTTCTTCCGAAATATTTTAAGACTTTTAATATTCTGTCCCAGAACTGCTGCAAATGTATCACCAACAATAATATATGCACAGGAAGCAACAACAATCGGCTTTTTATACAAAAATGCAGTAATTAAACAACCCAGGAGCAGGTAGGTTGCACCACTTAGGCGAGTGAATTCGTGTCTACGTAAAAACGAACCAAAAAAAAGAATAAACCCCTCTTTAATACCATTTACATGCAATCGTAAAAAATCTGTAACACCAACAGCAAGGCACACAGATGAAAGTACTAATTGACTTGAGCGTTCAGGGATTAAATAGTAGATAACTGGAATAAAAAGACCCCAGAGATTCAATAATTTTCTGAAAATCTCTGCTTTCATTCAAAGGTAGTAACTAAATTGTTCTTAAGTGTCATAAGTGCTTACACCGCTAAACTAGATGGTATTTCACAGAGTAAACCCCGCAGAAATTTTATGCGAGTTCTTAAGTTCTGAATGTGTAATCAATCCGTAATCCAAACTGAATCTTTTGTATTTTAATCCAGCGCCAATAGTAAAATTGCCATTGTGAATGCCAGCCCGACCAAAGATTAAATTTTTGTATGCACATTCAAGACCCATTTTCATGTCAAAACCATCCACATCAAGCGGTTTTATAAAATCACATTCAAGAATAATTACAGAATTTATTTTTTCCAGAGGGATTACTGGTGCAATACCCAAAGATATTTTTGGAATTATTGTTTCCTTGGTACCATTACTCCAAACTATTGGAGAAAGAATAAAATCGCGTACTGCCAGACCAATTCTCAGATAATCCAACTTCAATGCTAATCCTAAATCTACACCACCGCCAAATCCGGTTATAACAACCAAATCTCGATAAAATACTTTTATATTTGCGCCATACGAGAATTTATCATTACCTTTTGCTCCATTAATGTAGAAAAGCATATCTTTAGTTCCAACAGTGTCATAAGGGATTGGCGGATTTTCACTACCTGGAGGACTGGTGGTATCATCTAACGATGTGAACTTAATACCACTGACTGAAATATATTGTAGGCCCAAACCAATAGACATATTCCCTCTTCGTAAGATTGCCGAACCAAATTCATTTTTAACCACACCAGCGAAATTTTCTGCGTGCATTAAAAGCACACCCCTATCTGCATAAAACGATCCAGCTGGGTTAAAATAGATAACTGATGGATCAACAAACTGCGCAACTCCTGTGCCACCCATAGCACAAGCCCTACCTCCCACTCCCAACTCCTGAAACTCACCAGCGTATTTTGTCGCCATGAGTAACAGAGGGATAAATATGATACTTACAATGCGATACACTTTACACCTGCCTTTAATTCTTTCTTCATCCTTTTGGAATGGCCATGCAGTGAATTTAACCTAATATGAAATTCATAATCACCCGGTGGTACCAACATACTATAATTATCTAAACCATTCCATACTACAAGAAATTCACCTGGTGGTCTTCTAAGACCATCGATCAAATCACGTACTTTTTCTCCTAATTGATTATACACTGTAATATAAATTTTGGCATCTTGGGTGATGTAGATTGCTAATGTAGTACCCGGACGAACGTTCGAAAATTTTTCAGGAAAACAACCAACCACAAAACCATCAGCAGCAATCCATAAATATTGCCCACCTTCTTTTTCAGCTAAGAAAACCTGGCCATATCTCCGCCACACTGTTATGCCTCTCGGAGAAACAAATTCTCCCTTACTCGTACCTGTTCTTCCTACTGAGATAATATATCTTAAATCATGGCCAAACTTATGTATTTGATCATTTACCTCATCTGTAACATAAATGCTGCCAAAATAATCTATACCTACATAAAGAAAGTTTGCATCAACAAGCCCGATGTCAAAATTTTCCACCGAATAAATAAATCTGCCATGTGTTGAAAACTTTGAAATCCTTAAACCGTGTTTATCAGTAACAATAATAAAATCATCCCTGAAATGATTATGCGGAGCATCTGCATCAATTACTTCAATACCCATAGGTTGATAGAGTTCACTTTCTGCTCTTCCTTCCTTCCCAAATTTTAAAATGAGGGAATCACTCTCGGAAAAAACATAGATCTTGGAATTGTCAAAATCAGTAACATACAGATGATTTTTTGAATCAAAACAAACATCAAACGGACGCCCTGGTAAAAATAATTCGCCAACCTGTTTTATTTTTCCACCCTCATATTGTAATTTCACCACTCTACTGTTACCAAAATCTGCCACTGCTATTAGTCCATCTTCATTCGCCGCAATACCCTTTGCATTTGAGAACATTTCCTTGTTTCCGTAGATTTTTACGGCTTCAAGGCCAATATTGTATATAATCTGTCCTCTTCCTGAATTTACAGCAAATACAGTAAGCTCATCATCATCCTTCTTGGTCTTTGGATTATCCAGCTCCTTCAATTTAACAGCAGCAATGCCTTGAGGATCATCATAACTATATCCAGGACCCAAAAATAACTGCAGGTAATACTTAGATGACCTGTAAAACCCAAAAGTATGTTTGAACGGAGGCACTGCAAGTGTTTGAGGATTATAATCCAAAAGAAGTAAAAATAGTAAGAACATATATATGGGTATTATAGGTACTTTTCTTTAATTGTCAAGACTTCTGCGATACTGGACATGGTCGCCAGCAATCTTGACTTCAGGAAGAAAATTAATATAATATACAGGATAAAATAGCAATTGTCAGAGAAAAATTTGTTTAAGTTTGAATTTTTACCTAATCCATAAAAAGGAGGACTAATGGACATCCAAGGATACAATATGCCAGAAGAGCTTTATTTTCATGAAGAAGATGCCTGGGTAAAGATTGAATCCGACGGAACAGTTAAGGTTGGAATGAATGATTTTTATCAAAAACAGGCTGGAGAAACAACTTATATAGACCTGCCGTTTGAAGGTGATTCAGTAAGTCAAGGAGAAACATGTGGAAAAATTCAATCTTCAAAATGGGTGGGTAAATTGGTTTCACCAATCTCTGGTGAAATAATTGAAGTAAACAGTGAGCTTGAAAACGACTGCCGTCTGATAAATAAAGACCCTTATAATGCTGGATGGATAATGAAGATTAAACCCTCCAATCTTGATGAAGAACTCAAAAAACTTGCTCACGGCTCAGATGCCATCACGAAGTTTGTTGATGCTCAAATCGCAAAGGCGAAGAGTAAAGGATAAGAACAGAATACGTGTTCCAAGCTCCAAGTCTCAAATCCCAAGATTCAAATATACCAGAACTAAATAAAATTTAATAATTATTGGGTCTTGGTACTTGGAATTTGGAGTTTCTTTACAATAGGAGGATTTAATGGAAATTCAGGTTCCTTATGGTAAGGACGAAAAATTAAGTGTAACCATACCCGATGAGAATATATTGAGTGTTGTTTATCCAAATAAAGTCGAAGAGCAAAATGAAACAGAAATTTTACTCAAGGCAA
Organism: Candidatus Stahliibacteriota bacterium; assembly: GCA_004376785.1. Lineage (GTDB taxonomy): Bacteria > Hydrothermota > Tepidihabitantia > SM23-42 > SM23-42 > SOIY01. Next base: position 14,854 of record SOIY01000214.1, read on the forward strand.
TAGAAAATCCCATAAATTCAAAATCCTTTACTGATTTTCTGAGTGATGCCAAGGATGTTCTATTCATTGTTAATGATGGCACCCGTCCCACACCAACAGCAAAAGTACTTGATATAATTTATGAAAAGATTAAAAACAAAAATATTAAATTCATTATTGCAACAGGTGTTCATCGAGCACCAACCCAGGAAGAATATGATTTTATATTCGGCAAGTATTACAATATTTTCAAAGATCAAATCTATGTGCATGATAGTAAAAAAGATGAGGATATGGTTCATATTGGCACATCAAAGAACGGTACAGAAATGTATGTGAACCGTCTGGGTATGGAAGCACATAAAATTGTGATAATAGGTTCGGTTGAACCCCATTATTTTGGTGGTTATACAGGCGGCAGAAAATCTTTTTTACCTGGGATTGCTTCACGCAAAACCATTGAACAAAATCATAAGTATGCATTAAGGCCTGAGTCACATGCATTGGCGCTCGATGGCAATCCGGTTCATGAAGATATGATTGATGCCTTAAAGATCATTGCAGATAAAGAGATATTTTCTATTCAGACAGTACTTGATGGTGAAAGAAGACTTTATGGCGTAACCTGTGGTCATATTCACGATTCATTCTATGCAGCTATTGATAAGGCAAAAGAGGTCTTTTGTGTAAAAATTCCTGAAAAGGCAAATATTGTTGTCAGTGTTGCGCCCTATCCAATGGACATTGATTTATACCAATCGCAAAAGGCTTTAGATAATGGAAAATTAGCATTAAATCAAGGTGGCATTCTGATAATGGTCTCAAAATGTCGAACCGGGATTGGTGAACCTACATTTTTTGAGCTTCTATCTTCATGTAATTCACCACAAGAAACCTTAGAAAAAATCGATAAAGGTTATAAACTGGGTTATCACAAAGCAGCAAAAATGGCTGAAATTGGCACCTGGGCTAAAACCTGGTGTGTTACTGATCTGGATGATAAAGATATGAATGCCATCTTTATCAAACCTTTTCATAATTTACAAGAGGCATTAAACAAAGCATTAGAACAAAAAGGTAAAGATTCAAAAGTAATTTTTTTAATGGACGGAAGCATTACTGTTCCGTTGCTTGAAAGGAGATAGAATGAAAATAGACTTGGAAAAATTAAAGGGAATTGTTGGTCAAGACAATATCAAGAATGATATTGCTGACCTCTACGTATACGGTTCTGACTCATCCGTACATAACGCCCTTGCTTCAGTTGTGGTAAGACCCACAACAATAGAGCAGGTGCAGGAGATTATGCGCTATGCAAATGCTGAACTCATACCTGTCATCGCGCGTGGTTCAGGGTCAGGCATGTCAGGCCAGGCAGTTCCAATAGACGGCGGCATTGTATTGGATCTCAAAAAAATGAACCGTATCATTGAAATAAGACCCGCAGATATGCTTTGTAAAGTTGAAGCAGGATTAGTCGATGATGACCTTAACAGAGCGCTCAAACCATATGGTCTGTTTTATCCACCATTACCCGCATCAAGCAGAGTTGCAACTATTGGCGGAGAAATCGCCAATAATGCCTCTGGCATACGATCTGTGAAATACGGCGCAACGCGCGACTCTGTTCTCGGAATGAAGGTCGTCCTTGCAAACGGTGACCTGGTTAATCTTGGTTCAAATACTAGGGTCGAGGCATCTGGCTACCAGCTCGACAGACTTATGGTAGGTTCTGAAGGTACGCTCGGAATAATTGTAGAAGCAACACTCTTACTCAAACCAATACCTAAATTCCGTTGCATTGGCAGGGCAAGTTTTAATAAACTTGAGGATGCTGGCGAAGCTATATCTGAAATAATTGCAAGTGGCGCCTCACCATCTATGCTTGAGTTAATGGATAATATCGCTATTACTGCAGTAAACACAACGCTCAAAATGGGTCTTCCTGATGTCGAGGCAATTGTCATGTTCGAGGCAGATGGAAAAGTAAAAGAGGCAGTAGATGCTGAGATTAAGTTCATGAAAGAAATCTGCGAAAAACATAATGGTTCTGATATTGAGACGAGTTATGACCTAAAGGAAAGAACAAAATTGTTTGCTGGAAGAAAAAAATTGTTTGCTGCTTTGTCGCGATATAAAGAGGGATTATCATGTACTTCCCTGGCTGATGATATGGCAGTGCCTTATTCAAAGATGGCAGAGTGCGCAATAAAGATCCATGAAATTGCTAAACGTAATAACGTTGTAATGACAGCTTATGGACACTGTGGTTCAGGTTGTATGCATACAAAAATATTAATGGATCCAACAAAGAAAGAACAATGGGAAGGCGCAAAACGGGCAGTAGAAGAGGTCTATGAATATGTCCGTTCAGTTGGTGGAACAACCTCTGCTGAACACGGTATTGGACTCTCTAAAGCTCCAGCATGGAAAAAAGAAAAGGCAGATTCACTTAAAATACTAAAGGCGATTAAGAAAGCACTTGATCCAAATAATATTCTAAATCCCCATAAAATGCAGGATGCACCTGATGATTGGGTTACTGCAACAAAACTAAGATATCCAGTAGAATAGGAGAGAACATGGAAACTAAGAACTTAAAAGATTGGAAAAATGAATTAAATATTTGCATTAGGTGTGCCTACTGTTTTGAAGGATGCCCTGTTTTCAAAATTACTGACTGGGAAACAGATTCAGCACGGGCAAAGATCATTCTCGCCTATGGTATGCTTATAGGTGATATTGAACCATCACAGTATATTGCTGATAAGATGTTCCAGTGTACTTATTGTCGGGATTGCTCTGAACGATGTTCAGCCAATGTTCCTGTGGTAGATGTTCTTGCAGCCGCACGGGCAGATCTTGTTGAAGCCGGTTTTGCATCGGAAACACATAAAGGCATGGTTAAGAATGTTAAGGAAACCGGCAATATTTTTGGCGACAAAGAAATAAAAGCACCTGTTCAACAGGGTGAAATACCCGTATACATAGGATGTCAATATCTTGCCCGCCCCAATCAGACAAAAATGTATTTAAAGATCCTTGAAAAACTCGGGGTAAAACCTCTGGTCAAAGACGAGATATGCTGTGGCTATCCTTTATATGCACTTGGATTCAGAAAGGAATTTGCAGAACATAAAAAGAAATTCTTAGAAATCTTTCCAGAAAAAGAAATCGTAGCCCTCTGCCCTACTTGTGCAGCCTATATACATGAAGAATATGGAAAAGACGTTAAACACATAACCCAGTTTATACTGGAACATCTGCCTGAAAAGAATCTTGGCTTAAAGGCAACTTATCATGACCCTTGTGACCTTTCACGTGTTATGAATATAACTGAAGAACCACGAGAAATCCTGAAAAAACTCGGCATTGAACTTGTTGAAATGCCCAGAAACAGAAAAACATCTCATTGTTGTGGTGGTGGCGGTGGTATACTGATGTCAGATGTTAACCTCTCAGATGATATCGCAATAGTCCGTATTAAACAGGCAATTGAAACAGGCGCACCGCTCCTTATTACACCCTGTCCAACGTGTGAACAGGTATTAAAGAAAGCTGCGGCTACAGTAAAAGAAAAAGGTGAAGGCGACATCACTGTCAAAAACTTGAGCGATGTCGTATGGAAAGCGCTTAGATCGTAAATATATCCTTTGCAACCATTAAGTAGACAAGGGGACGGTTATACCGTCCCCTTTCTTTACTTGACCTATCAAGGTTATCACTCGAATATCTTCTTATATTCACCATATCCTTCTTTTCCCAGATTTTCTTTTGGAATGAAGCGCAAGGCAGCAGAATTGATGCAATAACGAAATCCTGTTGGTTCCGGTCCATCATTAAAAACGTGCCCGAGGTGTGAACCGGCATGTTTACCCTTTACCTCAACGCGTATCATGCCATGAGATGAATCATCTTCCTCCATGATGTTTTCTGCTTCAAGTGGTTTGGTAAAACTTGGCCACCCGGTACCTGAATCATATTTATCTCTTGAGCTGAACAGCGGTTCCCCAGACACGACATCCACATAAATGCCCTCTTTTTTGTTATCCCAGTATCGGTTATTAAACGGTGGCTCAGTACCGCATTCCTGTGTTACTTCATACTGCAGTGGCGTTAGCTTTTTCTTCAACACCGCTCTATCCGTCCATACTGTTTTTAAATACTTCTCTCTACCTGAACCTGATTTGTATTTATTATATCGCAGAGGACACTTCTTATAGTAATCCTGATGATAATCTTCAGCCTCGTAGAATTCTGTAAACTCCTTGACATCGGTAACTACTGGTTTGTCAAATATACCTGATTTATCGAGTTTTTGTTTCGATTCCTCGGCAATAGCCTTTTGCTCTTCATTATGGTAGAAAATAGCTGTCTTGTACTGAGAACCACGGTCAACGAACTGACCCTCAGTATCTGTCGGGTCGATCTGTTGCCAGTAGACATCAATTAATTTCTGATAGCTTATCTTTGACGATTCATAGATCACCTGAACTGCCTCATAGTGCCCAGTCTTACCACTGCATACCTCTTCATAGGTTGGATCCTTCTTGTGTCCGCCTGTGTAACCGGCTTTTACATCAACCACGCCATCGAGCTTTTCAAAAGGCAATTCCATACACCAAAAACAACCTCCAGCAAAGGTCGCTTTTTGAAATAGCAAATCTGGTTTTTCCTTAGAACGACTCATTCGGGGCTCCTTATAATGATCGTCATCACTTTTGCACATACTTACTATGAACGGCAGAAAAAACATGATAAATAGTATTTCTTTCATGCTCAATTCCTCCTTTTTTATCATTGTTCTCTGCTAATTTAGACATCAGCTATCCTTGTTTGGTTCAGAGAAAAAAAGAGGCACCACTAATCTGTACTACACCTATTCTGGTAATCACCAGAATACCAGAGTTGTCTTAGAATACCGCTATTATAATGTCAATTTTTCTACCTTCAATCCCCCTGGTTTCAAATACTCAATCTCTTTGATAACAATCTCCAGCAAAGTGTAATTTGGATCATCTGGTCCCTTCCAAAAGTTCTTGAAATAGGGCATATTATCAGACAGCAGTTTTCTTGTATCACTATCTTGAACGATCATTCCATCACCAGTTCCTCTTATGTAACCGTTTACCTTGTCCTCTTTAAGAAATAGACAGAACTCAACTTTCTTATTCTTTTTTATCTGCTTGATTTTTGCACTCTGTGTACCTGTACCAATCCACAGTCTGTTATCAAAACAAATAAGTGTTACTGGTCGTACTTTTGGCTGATCACCGTCAGTGGTTGCCAAAAATACTGCCTGCATATCCTTGAAATGACCCCATACTTTATCTTTTAAACTTATATTTTTCTCGTTCATAATTACTCCTTTATTCTAATTATATTTCAAAAGCATTCACCCTATTCCAGAAGTTCCTTCAGTTCATCAATTTCATAGTCTGCATACTTTCTATTTTCTTTAATCTTCTCAGGCCAGATAATCTTAATAACATGCGTTGTCAGCACTGTGGTCATACCTAATTCTTTTGCGCCACGTAATTCCCCACAACCACCATCGCCGATAAATACACACTCATGGGATAAAACTCCAAGTTTTTTCAGACATATTTCATATATTTCTTTTTCTGGCTTTATATAACCAACATCGCATGAAAAAACCACACTGTCAAAATATTTTTTTATGGGCGAATTCTTCCAACCTGCTATTTCACTTAGATCGCCATTACTGATAAGACCAATTAACTTACCCGAAGCTCTTAACCTCGCCAGGGTAATAATAGTGCCTGGATCTATGTGTTCCAGGGCATATTTGAACCTTTTAATGCGGTTATTTACTGCTTGTCTAATTATTTCATCAGAAACATCAGGATTGATTGCACGTGCCATTTTTCTAATGATTTCTAAAGGATCTCTTATTTTCCCTCTGAGTCGATCCTCAGAATATAATAGTAATTGTTTATTCCACTCTTTCCGTGACACACCTAAAATTTCGCTTGTACCTCTACCTGGTGCTCTAACCGACTCTAAAGACGTCAACGTATGGAATAAATCAAAAATAACTGCTCTGTAATCTTTTAGATCCAATTAATCTATCCTCACCTAATAAATATAAAAGGGAAGGACCTTATCTTAGACCCTTCCCTTTTATAATGTATTGATTTTTATTTTGTTAATATCAGTTTCTTTGTGGCACTGAAATCGTCTGTTTCCAATATATAAAAATAAACCCCAGAGCAAACCTTGCATCCACTTTCGTCTCTGCCATTCCAATAAGCTGTATAATTTGAGTGGCTGTATATCTCATCAGCCAAGGTCTTTATGAGTTTTCCGGCTATATCATATATTTTGAGACTCACATGGCCTGTTTTTGCCAACGCAAATCCGATCGTGGTTAAATTAGAAAAAGGATTTGGAATATTCTGATTAAGTACATATCCTGTGGGTTTTTCTGAAAATCCTCCTTCTTCAATTCCCAGAATCACAGTATTATTCTGACTAAATTCAGAAGTATTATTGTTCATATCTGTTGTTGTAGCTGTTACAGTATCACCAATAACAAGTCCTGTAAGTGTAATATTCCAGTTGCCAGCTGCGTCAGGTGTAGTAGAACCAAGATATAGAGCTCCTTCTCCGTAGCCTGATGGATCTGGTCTTGCTCGAAAGACTTCAATTGTCGCCTGCGTTGGATCTGTATCTATATCTATTGTGCCAGTAATCAATGTCGGTCCAGCATAATAATGAGCACCTGTTATCACAGGAAAATTGAGTTCCTGGTTTGCCCCAGGATCAGGATCCCCACCATCGTTTGGAGTAACACCATCATCACCTAAATCTATTCCCAACCATACATTGTCATAAATAGAATTCCGGGTTATTAAGTTCTCATCTGCATTTACTGTGTTATTATAGTGTTCCCATATTGTAACACCATTATTCCCATTATAAGCAATAGTATTAGTGTCAATTATATTATACATCGCATAGCCGCCTTGATATAAATTACCATACTGTCCAATGTTTACACCATCCATTGTATTGCCCAAAGGTGCTAAATTAATATCGACACCAATATTATTATATATAATAATATTGCCATTTGTATAGATTCCAGCTTCTGCATAACCTACAACACAAACGCCCTCATAATCATTCCCACAGATCAAATTGCTATCTACTGCATTATCATGAGCACCTTCACCAATGTATACACCACAGTGGTCATTACCAAGATCCACGGTTCCAGTAATATCAGTACCAATATAGTTTAGCAAAACCACATTCATGTAAACATCGCCTGGAGGACAACTAGCAATACCAACTCCCTCAGCGTAATTCCCCAATATAAGATTTCGCTCGACAAGATTGTCATATGCAAAACCTACATATTCTGGGGTGACTATTATATATACACCTGCCCAAAACATCGCTGTATTCGTGCCATTACCCTGATCAACATTCCCTGTTTGGTCTGCTCCAACAAAGTTACAGTAAATATAATTATTAAATGTTCCAGCCTCAACACCTTGAATACGGATTCCGTCCTGTTCAAAATTGTTTATTACTAACCCCTGAATTGTGTTAAAAGGAGTCACTATCCAGAATCCATGTGATGCACCGGCATTTATGCCATTAATTATAATCATAAGATTTGCTGTTGATGGTGGATTACTTCCAGCAGATGAACCAGCTTGTGTTAACCCATCAATAAAGACCCCAGCTGGGTCCCAGAGCACTGGAAGCTGGGAATCAGGGAAAATAGTATAGGGACCAGCACCCGGGATATTAAAGTCTATAGTATCGGGGATGCCTGGGGTAGTAAGGTTGGCTGAATTCATTGCCCATCTGAGACTCCCTGGGTTATTGTCGTCAGGCGCTGTTCTTATCACTGTATAGGTAGCACCATTTAAAACACTAGAACCCAGAACCAGAAAAATACACAGGCAGCATATTAAAAAAGGAAGAACTTTCCCTTTTTTCTCTTTTGTTTTGTTCAGATTACCCTGAGTGTCTTTACATAACCTTTGCGATCTTTTCATTATGCGCCTCCTTCATTTTCAAATATAATTAATCTCAATATTATTATATATAATAAATAATTGAATGTCAACCACTCTTTTTATTATATACTTCACCTAATCAAACAGAGATACAGACTTTATTCTTGCCCTCTCTTTTGGCTTGATATAGAGCCTGATCTGCTCTTTTAACTAATTCCTCCGCGCTAAAACCCGGTTGATAAACTGCTACACCAACACTTATTGTCAACTTGCTTTCTATTTTATCTTTTTTCGGACCAAACTTGTAATCCTCAATCGCCGCTCTCATCCTCTCAGCTACTTTCTGTGCCTTGGTTAAATCTGTTTCAGGTAACAGAACAGTAAACTCTTCGCCCCCATACCTGCTGACTATGTCTACCTGCCGGATATCCTGTTTCAGGATGTCTGCGACTTTCTTGAGTGCCTTATCGCCTTCAAGATGACCATAAGCATCATTATACTTTTTAAAGGTATCTATATCAAGCATAATCAAGGATAAAGGACGTGAGTACCGTTCTGCCCTTTTGAGTTCTACATTCAACCTGTTATAAAAGTAGCGATGGTTAAACACTTCAGTAACGCCATCAATAATTGCCAGACGGGATGACTCTTCATACAACCGGATATTCTCAATAGCTATACCTACTGTATCACCTATAGAGGTAAGCAATTGAATTTCTTCTGGATTAAATTGACGACTCTTATGATTAACAATACCCATTATTCCCAGAACCTTGTCTTTAGACTTCAAAGGAATACCAATAAAGGAACGAAGGCCTTCTTTTTTAAAAACGGCTTCTACACCTGTAGATTCTTCTGAAATATCCAGACTTACCATCACCTTTCCTGTATGGACTATTTTGCCGATAAAAGTCTTCTTGCCTAATTTTACATTCTTCACCTTTTGTATAAATTTCTGAGATAATCCTCGAGCAGCAGCAAGGGATAGTTTTCTTGTATGTTTATCTAAAAGCAATATACCGCCACTCTTTATCTTTAGCACTTCTAAGACCTTATCCAGAACATTATTCAAAATTTTCTGCAAATCAAGGGATTGGCTAATAACTCTGGCAATAGTATTGAGAACAGAAAGCTCTTCAACTCTTTTCTGACTCTCCTCTTTTTGTCTTTTTAACTCCTCAGTAGCCATTATTATTAAACCAACAGCAAAAATTACAGAGAAAACAACTCCCAAACTGAAACCGATAGGAGCAAACCAGGCTACTGGCCGAAGAAATGGATAGTCTAGATTATGAATTCCGTTTAAGAGAAACCCAAAGAATATCAGCCACTGAGCCAGTTTTCTCCTTTCTTTAGTAAACTTAAGGAAATAAAAAGCACAGACTATAAAACCCATGCCATTAAAAAATGACGCCGGCACAACTGCCATGTACCATTGCTTAATCACAAATACTCCGAGAAAGGAAGTTATTACTGCACCAAGACCCACTGCAGCAATGCTAAGATGCCAGATTTTTGAAACCCGGTGCCGCATATAACCAACACTTTCTAAAAAGGCTAAGGCGGTAAATACATAGACTGAATGACGGATAAACCAGAGTGGCTCATAATTGGTTTCCAGGATGATTAGTTCCACTGCTGCATGAAGTCCGAAGAACAGCCAGCCCATTGCCCACCAGAAGATAACCCTCTGTTTGGTATCCATGGCTCTAAGGAAAAGGATTAAGGTTACTGCTATCTTGAAACCGCAGTCAATAAAGATAGCTGGAACTAACCACATCATCTTGTTTTCTCTGGATGTTTACCGGAAAATAAATTAATAAAATAATTATCCAACTCTACCTCCCACCAAATCCATCCATCCCCCTTTTCTATCGATACTACCAACTGCTGTATTTCATCAAAAAAACAGTTTCAGCAAGACTAACCTATATCGTTAACCTTTATACCATTTTACCCAACTACGCTGCAATGTCAATGCTTTTTGGTACGCACAGGTATAGCATCAAGGGCTTTCCCAACCTGCAAGTAAAGCCATCATCCACCAAACAGCACGTCCTTTCTGCTCACAACTTTCATAAGTCGTATGGCCTGCTTCATTTCCATGAAACTGAGAATGTTCCACAGGAACAGTATGACCACTGTAGTCGTATGTATCTTGATCCCACTCTTCAGTATTTGAATTATACCACCAGGCATCTAAGTCAGCAAAATCAAATAAAACTTTTTCATTTTCACTGCAATACTCACGTATCTGTTCATTCCGCAAATAACGGTTATAACCCTCAGCACCTGTCCCTTGGGCATTACAGGTCATATAAACGAACACTACGTTTGGATATTCTGTTTCAAGTATAGTCATTGAATCAAGATAGACTTGCACTTGTTCCTCAGAATAGCTGTTCAACTGACAACACCATGACCACATGGAAA
>SOIY01000286.1 GCA_004376785.1 Candidatus Stahliibacteriota bacterium
GATGAGATGCTTTTATTATTCTGGATAGCGCCTGCTGGTTCATTTCTTTCTCTAATATTTGCTTTTTATTTATCGAGAAAAACCAAAAAGTTTGATGAAGGTACAGATTTAATGCGCGAGATTGCCCAGGCAATCAGGGAAGGTGCAAGGGTATATCTAAAAAGACAGTACCGACTAGTCGTATTAATCTTTGCTATTATGTTTGTAATTCTTTTGGTTCTTTCATTTACTAAAATGCTGCCAATTTTTGTACCTTTTGTTTTTCTCACTGGGGGATTCTTTTCTGCACTTTCCGGTTTTATAGGTATGACACAGGCAACGAATTCTTCTGCCAGGACTGCTAATGCAGCAAGAACCAGTCTTAACAGTGCTCTACGTGTAGCATTTAGTTCCGGCGGGGTAATGGGTTTTGTTGTTGTAGGTTTGAGTCTGTTGGATTTGAGTTCGTGGTTTCTTATCCTGAATTGGTTTTATGGTTCCCTGCCTGTAAACCAAAGAATTCTCATGGTTACCCAAACCATGATCTGCTATGGTATGGGCGCATCTTTTCAGGCACTCTTTGCCCGGGTTGGCGGTGGTATCTTTACCAAGGCAGCTGATGTTGGTGCTGATTTAGTAGGTAAAGTAGAGGCAGATATTCCTGAAGATGACCCCCGTAATCCTGCAACGATCGCAGATAATGTTGGAGACAATGTTGGAGATGTTGCTGGTATGGGAGCTGATTTATACGAATCCTATGTTGGTTCAATAGTTGCTGCCATGGCTCTGGCTTTTGCTGCAGGTTTTGGTATGGTAGGAGTTGTATTACCATTACTTTTGGCTGCTGCAGGTGTGTTATCATCTATAATAGGAACATTTTTAGTCCAGACAAAAGAAGAGGCAAGTCAGAAGGCATTACTTTTTGCTATAAGAAAAGGAGTGTGGTCAGCAAGTATTCTTATGGCAATAGTATCAGCACTTTTAATAAAATTTATTTTTCCTGGTAATTTTAATTTCTACTGGTCTATTCTTGTCGGCCTTGTTTGTGGTATTTTTATTGGTTTTTCAACTGAATTTTTTACATCTGATACGTATAGCCCAACCAGGGGTATTGCATTGGCTTCAAAGACTGGACCAGCAACCGTTATCCTGGAGGGATTGAGTGTTGGGATGTTATCTACGATTCCTCCGGTCGTTATTGTTGCCTTAGCAATTATTGCTGCGTATTATCTTCCTGGTGGTGCACTACGACCTGAATATGGATTATTTGGTGTAGCAATATCGGCAGTTGGGATGTTGTCCACACTGGGGATTACGCTTGCTACAGATGCATATGGTCCGGTTGCTGATAATGCTGGTGGTAATGCCGAAATGGCGCATTTACCAGAAGAGGTGCGCAAACGGACTGATGCGCTCGATGCAATTGGCAATACTACAGCTGCGACTGGTAAAGGTTTTGCTATTGGTTCAGCAGCATTGACAGTTCTTGCATTGATTGCAGCATATCGTAGTCATATACTCTTATTCGTAAAGGATATCGACTTAAGGATTATCAACCCCCAGATTATTATCGGGCTATTTATTGGTGCAATGATGCCTTTTGCATTCTGTTCTCAAACCATTAAGGCAGTGGGAAGAACAGCAGGACTTATTGTTATTGAGGTTCGTAGACAATTTAAAGAAATAAAGGGATTATTGCAAGGCGAGGCAAAACCAGATTATGCAGAGGCAATTCGCATCTGCACCAAAGCTGCACAAAGAGAGATGGTTATACCTTCTTTAATGGCGATCATTGTTCCTCTTTTAATCGGTATATTTTTAGGCCCAAATGGTGTGATTGGTTTACTTGTGGGCGCATTGGTTTCAGGGTTTGTGGTTGCATTAATGATGGCGAATTCTGGTGGTGCCTGGGATAATGCCAAGAAATATATTGAGAAAGGTGAACTTGGTGGAAAGGGTTCTTTAGAACATAAGGCAGCAGTGACTGGCGATACAGTTGGTGATCCATTCAAGGATACAGCCGGACCTTCTTTGAATATATTGATTAAACTCATGTCTACAGTCTCTATTGTTTTTGCCGGTTTTATTCTGCGATTCATGCTGTTTAAATAAATGAAGATTAAAGAATGGCCAGAAGGAGACAGACCGCGGGAAAAATTCCTTCAAAAAGGTAGTTATGGTGTAACTGATGCCGAACTTCTGGCAATTATTATTAGCAAAGGTGTAAAGAACAAAACAGCTCTTGATATTGCAAAAGAAATCCTGAATAAAGTTGGTAATTTAAGAAGATTGAACCAGAAATCGATTAGTGAAATAGAAAGATTTGATATTAAAGGGCTTGGCAAGGTAAAGATTATATCTATGCTTGCTGCACTTGATCTGGGCAGGCGTTCACTCTCAAAGAAAAATGATGAGAAGATTATATTCAAAAACCCAAAGGATATTTATGATTATTACTACCCTTTGATCTCTGGATTAAAATATGAATTATTTAAGGTGATAGCAGTCGATGGCAGGAATGTTTTGATTAAGGATACAACAATTTCAAAAGGCATTTTAGATGCGAGTTTAGTGCACCCACGTGAGGTCTTTAAGTTTGCCCTTAATGAAAATGCCAGTGCAATATTCTTGCTCCATAATCATCCAAGCGGAATCCTGAAACCATCAGAAGATGACTTAAAAATTACCGAAAGATTGCGCAGTGCTGGTGAGTTGATGGGCATTCGGGTTATAGATCATGTAATTATTAC
>SOIY01000120.1 GCA_004376785.1 Candidatus Stahliibacteriota bacterium
CTGGTTTAAAATGGGAAATTTGCCGAAATGCAAAAGGAGATGTAAAATATGTTGTGTGTAATGCTGATGAAGGTGATCCAGGTGCGTTTATGGACCGAAGTGTATTAGAAGCAGACCCACATGCAGTTATTGAAGGAATGATTATAGGTGCAAGGGCAATAGGAGCTCAAAAGGGCTATATATATGTTCGTACTGAGTATCCTTTAGCTTTAAAAAGATTGAATATAGCAATAGACCAAGCAGAAAAGTATGGGTTACTCGGCAATGATATATTAGGCACTGGATTTAATTTCTCTATCGATATTGTGCGCGGAGCCGGTGCGTTTGTTTCAGGAGAAGAAACATCCTTACTTGCAGCAATCGAAGGCAAAGTTGGTGTTCCAAAACAACGTCCACCATATCCAGTACAAAAAGGTCTTTTCAAAAAGCCGACAAATATTAATAATGTTGAAACCTGGGCAAATGTACCGCAAATTATTCTAAAAAGTGCAAAATGGTTTTCAGAGATGGGCACAGAAGGTAGTAAAGGAACAAAGATATTCTCACTTGTCGGCAAAATAAACAATACAGGACTTGTTGAAGTTCCAATGGGGATTACCTTAAAAGAAATAATTTATGATATCGGCGGTGGTATACCTAAAAACAGGAGATTCAAGGCAGTTCAGACTGGAGGTCCTTCTGGTGGTTGTATTCCAAAAAATCTTTTGAATCTGCCAATAGATTATGAAAGCTTAAAGGACGTTGGTTCAATGATGGGTTCAGGTGGAATGATTGTAATGGATGAGGATACCTGCATAATTGATGTAGCAAAATACTTTATGAACTTTTTACGGGACGAGTCGTGTGGGAAATGTCTATCCTGCCGAGAAGGCACTCAACGTATGTGGGAAATTCTTGATAAAATTACAAAAGGACAAGGCACAATGGAAGACCTTGAATTGCTTGAAGAACTTGCTGTGGCTACAAAAGATGCCTCAATGTGTGGATTAGGTCAATCTGCAGCAAACCCGGTCCTCAGCACACTCAAATATTTTAGAGACGAGTATGAAGCACATATTAAATATAAAACATGCCCAGCAGTGGTATGTAAAGAAATCATCTCTTCCCCTTGTCAACACACATGCCCTATTGATACTGAAGCTCCTCAATATATCGCCTATATTGCCAGAGGTGAATTTAAGAAAGCGTATAATATTATTCTTAAAGATAATCCACTTTTAGGTATCTGTTCTCGTGTGTGTCATCATCCTTGCGAATTAAAATGTCGCACAGGCCAGGGTGGAGATCCTATTTCAATCCGTGCCCTGAAGAGATTCGCAGTTGAACATGGTAATGGTAAAAAGATAAAACGAATAAAGAAAAAGTTGAGCGGTAAAAAAGTAGCGATTATCGGCTCTGGACCATCAGGTCTAATGGCAGCATATTCCTTGGCGCAGAAAGGCTACACCCCTACAATCTTCGAAGCAGAACCGATGACAGGTGGAATGCTTAGACTCGGTATTCCTGAATACCGTCTACCAAAAACAGTCTTAGAAGAAGACATTACACGAGTTATAAATACCGGAGTAGTGATTAAAACAAATAAAAAACTGGGGCGTGATTTTACTATAAAAGATTTATTTGAAAAGAATTACAAAGCCATATATATTGCTATTGGTGCACACAAGAGTATAAAACTAGCAATACCAAATGAAAATGCAAAAGGAGTTATCCCGTCGATGGAATTTCTTACTCAACTTCATCTTGGTAAAAAAGTGAAAATTGGGAAAATAGTTGGTGTTATTGGCGGTGGGAATTCTGCAGTAGATGCCGCAAGAACTGCAAATCGTTTATCTGGTGTTGAAAAAGTCATAATCATATATCGAAGAACTCGAACAGAAATGCCAGCCTACAAAGAGGAAGTTGACAGCGCAATTGAGGAAGGTATTGATATTCAATTTTTAACCACCCCAACCAATGTTATTGCTAAGGATGATAAAGTAACTGGAATAGAATGTATTAGAATGAAACTTGGCGATGTAGATAAAAGTGGGCGCAGGCGACCAATTCCAATTAAAGGTTCAGAGTTTGTCGTAGAACTCGACACACTAATTCAGGCAATTAGCGAACAACCTGATATTTCATGTTTAGAAGAAAAGCATGAATTTAATATCTCTGGCTGGAATACATTTGTGGTTGAACATGAAACTTTATCAACAAATATCCCAGGGGTCTTTGCAGGTGGAGACGCAATACGTGGACCAAGTACGGTTATCGAAGCAATGGTTGATGGCAAAAGGGTCGCCGAGACTATTGATAAATACATTAGGGCTGACAAATCTGAAACTAGATATGAGATAACTAGACCATCAATATATGTAGAACCGGTTAAATTAAAAGTCGAAGAAGTATTAGAAATTTCAAGGCAAGAAACAAAAAAACTTAGTTTTGAAAAACGGAGGAAAAATTTCGAAGAAGTTAATTTGGGTTTAGATAAAAAAGCAGCAATAAAGGAAGCCAAACGATGCCTGAGATGCGACTTAGATGTTCGCCCTGTTAAATAAGAAACTCTTTATGATTGATAAAAGTATAAAAAATAGGATATGTATCAAAATGAGAGTATCATCTCAGGATTAGTGGTATTAAACGGCGTAAAAAAAGAAGATTATATAAAGGAGTCAAAATGATAACATGCACATTGAACGGATTGGAAGTGCAGGTCGAAGATGGTTCAACAATTTTAGAAGCAT
>SOIY01000196.1 GCA_004376785.1 Candidatus Stahliibacteriota bacterium
AAACCAGTGATTGCCTCAAATGCCGGCGGTATTACTGACATAGTAGACAATGAAATCAATGGAATACTTGTATTACCTGGCGATGTCAAAGCACTTGCCCAAGCAATAAAGAGGCTTGCAAAAAATACTGGATTGCGCCAAAAAATGGGTAAAGAAGCGAAGAAGAGCATTGACGAAAAGTTCAATTGGGATAAAATTGTGAATAGATTGATTTGTCTATATAATAACAGATAGATATACTGCAAGGAGAAATGCATGAGCAATCACAATATGAAAAGTGCAATTGAGGCATTGCTAATTGCAACAGATATACCGTTAACTTTAAAAAAGATAATTGAAATAACCAATTTGTCTGAAGATGAGATTAGAAAATATGTTGATGAATTGAATCAGGAGTACCGAATCTCAGAACGGTCATTTGAGATCAAGGAGATTGCAGGTGGATTTCAGATCTATACGCTACCAGTATTTGCTGATTGGGTAAGTGCATTGCATGAGTACAAGAGCAGACTTTCCAAGGCAGCACTTGAGACCTTAGCAATAATTGCATATCACCAACCAATTACAAGACCTGAAATAGAAAAATTACGCGGTGTTGATTCAACCTGGATTCTTTATACACTTTTACAAAAGGGGTTGATTAAAACGAGTGGACGGTTACCAGTACCTGGTAGGCCAATAAAATATGCCACAACAAAAGAATTTTTAAGGTACTTTGGGATCAAAGATTTGAATGATCTTCCAAGAGAAGAAGATTTTGGCGAAAGAGTAGCAAGCAGTATCGGCGAAGAAATGGCACATGAACCTGATGCTCTTAGCCCTGGCGAAAAAACAAGTGAAATAAACGATGAAACTGTAGAGGATGAAAAGGATGAGGGTTTTGATGAGATTACAGACAGCATAATTGCCGACGACCAAAACTGAGTATTTTTCAATGTACTGAAACACTAATGAATCGTGTAAAAGAAAATATCAAAAAGTTTCTCCTTAATTATAACGTTAAGATTGTCGGTTTTGGCAAAATCCCCGAAGATATTAAGCCACTTGAAATAGGAGAGAACCTGCCTAGAGCAATTGTTTTTGGTTATCCACTCTCAAAATCTGTTTTAGATACAATAAAAGACCGTCCCACCTTAATCTATAAGCATCATTATAAAACAGTTAACTGGATTTTAGACCAGACCGCATACCACCTGGTTCGCCTTATAGAAGAAAAAGGCAAAAGAGCTATTGCAATACCAGCATCTCAGACAGTCGATTGGGAAACTCAAAAGGGTCATATATCTCACAAAAAATTGGCAAAAGAGGCTGGTCTGGGATTCATTGGAAGAAGCGGTTTGCTCATTCATCCTATATTTGGCGCACAGGTTCGTTATGTCTCAATACTTACTGATTTAAATTTTGAACCTGATCAAATAAGCAATGCAGATTGCGGAGCGTGTCGAAAATGTATTGAGGCATGTCCAGCTAATGCAATAACTGCAGATGGTGTAGATTTATCTTGCTGCCTTTCACAACTAAAAGAGTTCTCGAAAATTAGAGGCATTGGTCAGTATATATGTGGTATATGTGTTAAAGTTTGTAATGGCAGAAATTAAAGAACCTAAAAAAGTCTTATTGTTAATTGGGCTGATTTTTGTAAAGGACTTCGAACTTAATAAAGTATTAAATGAATTAAAGAATGATTTAGGCAATATCTTAATGAAATCTAACACTATACCTTTTACGCACACGATATATTACAATAAAGAAATGGGTGACAAACTTATGAGAAAGTGGATCGTGTTTGACAAATTGATTACACCTGATATTCTTGTTAAGGTAAAACATACAACTAATGATATTGAGAAAAAATATTTGAATGATAAAAATGGCAGGAAGATAAATATTGACCCGGGTGTTTTATCTTTGAGCAATTTAATTCTTGCCTCAACCAAAGATTATTCGCACCGTATATATCTTGGTAAAGGTATATATGCAGAGGTGACACTTATCTATAAAAATAAAAATTTTAACCCATTAGAATGGACATACCCGGATCATCAGGAGAAAATTGCAATTGAATTTTTTGAAAAAGCGCGGGAGGCTTTAAAAAAAAGATTGGGAAATCAATTTAGGAATTTAGGCGTTTACCCAAGCCCGTTATAAACGAGCTGGGTTTAGGTATTTAATATTAGGAGCAATCATGTTTGATATTTCAGTTGAAGGAACATTTTCAGCAGCGCACCAGGTAAAAGGCTATCCTGGCGATTGTGCTGACATTCACGGACATACTTATCGTATTAGTATAAAGGTCAGGACTAATAACCTAAATAAACTGGGTATGGCAATGGATTTTCGCCGTGTGAAAAAAGAGTTAAACAAAATACTTAAGAAATTAGACCACACAACCTTAAATAAACTACCATTCTTTAAAAAACATAATGCCACTGCAGAATGGGTCGCAGTATATATATATAATGAAATGAAGAAAAAAATAAAAGCTATTACGTCAGTTACTGTGTGGGAAGGACCGGACAATACTGTCACATATTATGAAGCTTAGATTGCCACGCCACGGAAAGATGAAGTTAGGAAGTTCAGAGGTTCTGAATCTCACATCTTCAAAACTTCGAAATTTCACGGGGCTAAACGCGAATGCCAGCAATTAAAATGAAAACTAAGAGTATCATCCTTCTATCCGGCGGTTTGGATTCTACTGTCAGTGCTGCTATTGCTACAAAAAGTACAAAACCACTTTTTGCTTTAACATTCGATTATGGGCAGCGCGCAGCAAAAATGGAAATTTCAGCATCAAAAAAAATCTGCAAGGCTCTACATATAAAGCATAAAGTTGTTAAAATACCTTTTTTCAAAGAATTCAAGAAACTTGTTTTGTTGCAATCCGGAAAAGAGGTTAATGCTGAAAAATTCAATGAATTAAAAGATGTTTGGGTCCCCAATCGTAATGGACTATTTATTAATATTGCTGCATGTTATGCAGAATATTATGGCGCTGATTTAATCATTACTGGGTTCAACCGCGAAGAAGCAGCACAATTCCCTGACAATAAACCGCAATTTATTGCTGCCATAAATCATTCACTAATGTTCAGTACACTTAAAAAAGTGAAAGTAATAAGCTATGTATCAAATTATACAAAAAAGCAAATATACAAAATTGGATTGAGATACAAATCTCCTTTACAACATATCTATTCATGCTATCTTGGCGAAAAAAAAATGTGCGGCAAATGCGCCTCGTGTAGGAGGTTAAAAAACATCATAAACGAATTAACCGAATGATAATGAATACCGCAGCAATCTCGAAGTTGGGAAGTTTAGAGGTTCTGAACCTCATATCCTCAAAACTTCAAAATTTCACGGGGACAAAATCCCACCTGCCCTGAGTAAATGGAATGGAAAGCAATATCAGAAAATTGGAAATTCTTTCGTTTTCATTCGTGAATTTGTTAACATGAATTGTATCGATCTTATCCGTAAAAAACGCGATGCCTACAAATTATCCAAAGAGGAAATTCGATATTTAATTTCAGAATATAGCAAAGGTAATATTCCTGATTATCAATTCTCAGCATTTTTAATGGCAGTATATTTTCAGGGCATGGATTTTCAAGAGACAACAAATTTAATGCAAGCAATGATGGATTCAGGCAAAAGCCTCGATCTGTCAAATATTAAAAAACCTAAGATTGATAAACATTCTACAGGCGGGGTTGGTGATAAAGTATCACTTATTTTGGCTCCCTTGATGGCATCATGCGGTATCTGTGTCCCCATGATTTCGGGCAGGGGATTAGGACATACTGGTGGAACCCTTGATAAACTGGAATCAATCCCAGGGTTCAAAACTAATTTGAGTATAAAACAATTTAAATGTCAGCTCAAAAAAATTGGTGTAGCAATGATCGGACAGACTATTGAGATTGCCCCTGCAGATAAAAAAATGTATGCATTGAGAGATGTCACTGCAACTGTAGATTCAATCCCGCTAATATCTGCAAGCATCATGTCAAAAAAACTTGCCGAAGATCTTGATGGTCTTGTGCTTGATATAAAATTGGGCAACGGTGCCTTTATCAAGGATTATAAAAAGGCAAAAGAACTTGCTCAAACTATGATACAAATCAGTAAACGATCCAGTGTAAAAGTCATCACCATCTTAACTGATATGAATAATCCATTAGGCAATTATACAGGTAATTCCTTAGAGATTATAGAGACAATAGAGGCATTAAAGGGCAGGGGACCCGAAGATTTAATGGAAATAACCTTTGCACTTGCAAAGGCAATGCTCAAGCTCGCTAAAATCAAAGGTGGGAAAAAACTCCTTGAGAAAAAAATAGCAAGTGGCGGGGCATTAAATAAATTTAAAGAGATTATCCATTATCAGGGTGGTGATGTCCGTGTTATTGAAGATTATTCACGTTTACCAGTAGCAAGAAATAGAATTAAAGTTAAAGCGCAAAAAACAGGTTATATAAATCATATTAATACCTTTGACATTGGTATGTTACTCGTACAATTAGGCGGAGGTAGATTCAAAAAAGAAGAAAAAATCGACCCATCATGTGGATTTAGGATTTACAAAAAAATCGGTGATTATGTAAAAAAAGGAGAGTGTTTAGTTAAAATCTTTTGTGATAACCGATCTAAAACAAGATCTGTAGTCAAACAAATGCATGATGTATTCACAATCAAAACAAAATTCTGCCGTAGAAAAACCCTGATTAGGGAGATTCTACATTGACACGTCTTGTTATTACGCCAATTGGCGTAATAACGTAATCAGAGTCTAATCCCAGCGCGTAATGCCAAATTGTTCTGCCTTGCCATACTTTACAATAACTGCTTCGGATTTTCCTTGTAAAGTGCTTTCGATTGCAACACAGTCCTTTGAAAAAGCAGTGGGTTTACATATTCTGCCTTTGTCTTTATATCTTGTAGACCATGAATAAAAACCATTGGTATTATGTTTTAATATTAATACATCATGACCAGCCGTGCCTGTTATAAAAAAAGTACGGACAACTGTTTTTCTTCCATAATATAAAAATCCCGGGTACAGTATATAGGGTTCTACAGATTCGTTTTTCTTACCCTTAAATGTATTGGTCCACAGTTCATTCCCCTCCCTGTCATATTTTATTGTCAGGATACTCGTATTACCCTGTTCATTTTCGCTACTACCTGTTACATATACATTAGACGATTCATCCACGGTAATTGCTCTTGCCACATCATCCAGGCGTACACTATCAAAACGTTTTGCCCAGAGTAAATTGTTGTCCTTGTCATATGCAACAGTTAAATAATCATTATTAGATTCATTACTAAAACTCGTTCCAGTCAGATAAACAGAGCCATCTACACCCATTTTTATATCAGCCAGGATATTTTCCTGCTCCGGGCTTTCGTATTTTGTGAGACTTAAAAAATTGCCCAGGCTACCATATCTCATAAAGAAAAAATCTTGGGTTTTTTCTAATGCACCGCCAATAAGAATTTGATCACCTTTTCTAATATCGAATTTTAAATCACTGAAAACCAAAGAAGGATTATAATATTTCGTGAACCAGGCTAATTCACCAGACGGTTCGTACTTGGCAATAAAAATATTGATTGAATCTCTGGGATTGGTACTCCAACCAGCTATGTAGATATTCCCCTGATAATCTAATAATATTTTGCTCGTAATTTTGCCTGTGGATTCTTCTATAACCTTATCCCATTGAATATTACCAAGACTATCGTATTTGATCAAAACTACTTTTCTTATGCCATAAATATCATTAGCCTGGCAAAGAACGTAAATATCTGGAATAGTATCTAATGCATGTTCCTTGGTTACTAATATTGATTTACCTTGTGCCGCCTTAAGATATTGCTGTTCGTAAATCTTGTGCCACTCAAGCTCACCATTAGGATCATATTTTGCTGTAATGCAAAAAGGACCCTTATCAGTTGTCCAATGTGTTCCAGTTACATATGTCCCGGTTTTAGAAGAATAAATACTATTGATTCTGTAATTTCCTGTGCCTGCTGCATCAAATTTCCCTGTCCATTTAGTCTCCATTTCACTGCAGCATAAGAATAAAAGTATTGATATGGTTACATATATATGTTTTTTCATAATAAAATTATAATGATGAACTAATATTAGTTAACCCCGCACTTTGTTTGACATACGCATACGGATAATTCTTTTAAATTTTTATGGGTTCTGCAGAACCCATACGCACTGCATATACAATGAGTTAAACAAAGTGCGGGGTTAACTAATAACTAATTATTTCTTTTCTGCCCATTCTTTAAGGGCTTTTTTAATCTTCTCCTCAACCTTTTTTGCTATTTCCTCCCATTCCTTTTCTTTCTCCTTTTTATCAGTTTCATCTAACCATGCCTTAATTCCTGTACGCACTTTTTCTTCAACCTCATCTCCGATCCTGTCCCACTCCTTCTTTCTAATCTTGTGCTTTCTTCTTGAATGACGGAATAAACCGCCGAGTGAAATCATAAGACCAATTAAAAACCCCAGATTATAAGACCACCCAGTATTACTAATCTCATAGAGACCAACTTCATTTGTGAACAGACTTATAATAAAGGTAATGATAATAATTAATCCGTGCCATATGCCAGCCCAAAATCCAGCCGTGTGTCCAGGATTGATTTCTTGATCCCAACGATCATTACCTGGAGCACAACTTAAGGTCATTAAACTCACCAATAAAATAAGGCCCAATGCTATGTACTTTTTGTTCTCTAACATAATTCCTCCTTTTTCCAATCTTGCTATTAATAGTATATCAATATCAATATAATAATCAATAGCCCTTGACTTGGTGAAATTTTTAATTAATATTATATAGTCTACATTCTCTTCCACTTCGATGGTGGAGCCAAAGGCTCCAGAAAGGAGGAATATGACAAAAGATGATAAGGGAAAAGTTCTAAATGTAGCAATCACTCAGATTGAAAAACAGTTTGGCAAAGGTTCAATCATGCGTTTAGGCGACACCGGTGCCAGGGTTGAGATCGAGGTAATCCCAACAGGGTCACTGACCCTTGATAGCGCCCTTGGTATTGGAGGGTTTCCTCGTGGCAGGGTTGTCGAAATATTTGGACCTGAGGCAGGCGGCAAAACAACACTCGCTCTTGAGGCGATTGCCCAGGCACAAAAGGCTGGTGGGACTGCAATATTTATTGATGTAGAACATGCATTGGATCCTAATTATGCAAAGACATTAGGCGTGAATTTAAATGATCTATTTATCTCACAACCTGATACTGGAGAACAGGCATTAGAAATTGCCGAAATCTTAACTCGCTCAGGTAGTGTGGATATTGTTGTGCTCGATTCTGTAGCAGCACTCGTCCCTAAAGCAGAAGTGGCTGGAGAAATGGGAGAATTACAGGTTGGTTTAATTGCCCGACTTATGTCCCAGGCGCTGAGAAAACTTACTAGTGTTATCAGCAAATCAAAGACGTGTACCATATTTGTCAATCAGATCCGGCTTAAGATTGGAGTGATGTATGGTTCACCTGAAACCACACCTGGAGGCCTTGCATTAAAATTCCACTCATCGGTTCGCTGCGACATCAGAAGGATTGGCTCTATAAAAAAAGGTGATACAATGATTGGTTCAAGAACACGGGTTAAGGTTGTAAAAAACAAATTAGCACCACCATTTAAGATTGCGGAATTTGATATTATTTTTGGCCAAGGGATTTCAAAATATGGCGAGCTGGTTGATTTAGGTGTTAAAATGGACATTATACAAAAGGCAGGTTCCTGGTATTCATATGGTGATGAACGTATTGGTCAAGGTAGGGATGCGGTAATAGAGCTGTTGAAAACAAATCAGGATATTGCACAGAAGCTCGAAAGAAAAATACGGGAGGAACTGCACCTTACCAAATCAAGCAAGAGTGAAGATAAGCAAGATTCAACCACAAACAAGGAATAAAAACCGTTGTTCAATCTATATTGATGGTGAATTTAGATTCGGCTTAACTAATGATCTCGTTGTAAAATACAACTTAAACGCAGGCGATGAAATTACTGATGAAGAGATTAAGAATATACTGCTGCAGGAAGAGAAAGTAAAAATAAGAAGCCGAGCATATAAAATATTACATTACCGTGAAAGATCAATCAAAGAACTGAAACACAGGCTTTTACATATAGGATTTGATCAATTGCTTGTAGATGAAGTGATTGATGATTTTGTTAGTGATAAAACCCTTGATGATGATAGATTTGCAAGGGCTTTTGTTAATGATTATACAAATTTAAAACCAAAGGGCAATAGATTCATTTACCATGAATTAATAAAAAAAGGAATATCAAAAGAGGTAATTACTGAATTGATAAGTGGCAGGGATGAGAAGGAGTTGATTAAAAACTTTATTCAAAAGAAACTTAGTAATTTTAATAAAACTAATCTTAAGGAACGTCAGAAGATGATTCGCAGATTGCTGAATCATGGCTTTACACCAGGTATTGTTTATGAAATCATTAATGAACGATCACAGGAATTATAATAATATCGGCAGAATGCACAGAAAAAATCGCTGTAATCTTATTTTTTATCACTGTAATCAATTTCCGAACGTAGTGAGGAAAATTCTATGAAAAGTAATGAACTGCGAAAAAGTTTCTTAGAATTCTTTAAAAACAAAGACCATACAATTGTTCCTTCAATGTCATTGATTCCAAGAGACGACCC
>SOIY01000157.1 GCA_004376785.1 Candidatus Stahliibacteriota bacterium
CCGGGTTATTCTATTCCATTACCTCAGAAACCTCAAGAATGTTTATGTCTCTTTTCTTCAACTCTTCCATGAATTTATCGTATAGCTCTCCTTTAATAGCATCCTCAGGTGCAACTATTCCTTTTTCTTTTATCTCTCCTTTTAATATAAATTTTGCAGTGATTGCCATTGGAAACCCGGTTACTCTCATCATTGCGGAAATATCTTTGTCCTTTGGCTCATCCCACATAAAGTATTCGATCTTCACTTTTTTACCATCTTTTTTTCCTATTAATGTATTATACATAACACACACATCTGTTTCACCTTCATTTGGAATGAGCCGAGGCGTTATCATTGCTAACAAAAATTCGCGAGGGATTATCTTATTGCCCTTAAAATCTACTGGTTCAATATCGAGTAATCCGCACTCTTTCAAGGTCTTTACTCCCTCCCAGTGACCAGGCCACCGCACAGTCTTCTCGGCAAATTCCTTGAGCTGAGGTCTTGTAAAAAGAAAACTGGGCATGCCAGGTGTAACAGCACACTCTAACTCTTCATCTTTGTCAAATTTATTGAATTTAAATTTTTCAAGCTCAGTCGCCGCATTTACTTCTACAATCTTACCATTCTTTATCACTTTTAATTTAATCATATACTCACGAAGTACGTGCTCAAATGCCCAGGTAATCATATATCTAAGCGGGTGTTTCTGGGCTGCTTCCCTAGAAGGAATACCACCAACCCTTGCAACAGCCTTTTCTACCTCGTCTATTTTTCTAATACCTTGGCCAAGAGTGACATTACTTAAACCTGGAGCAAATCCCATTCCATCAACAAACGTGACACTATTTTCTACTGCCTTATTATGAAGCCATTCACCATACTCCTCAAGTGCCATCCCAGGAGGAAGTTCCAATCCTTCGATCTCATACGTATCTGGTGTACGATGAAACTCCTCGATCGTATCAACAATATTCAAACCTGCCTCAATTGCATTGTGAGCAACCTTATAACTCGTTTTCCTATTAGGTAATGCGAGCACACCAACTTTATATTGCTTCATTAAGTTTATGGTTTCCTGTTTATTATTTATATCGAGCACACACACCTTCACCTTATCACTGCCAATCCAGTTTTTTACTTTTTCAAGGGCTTGCTTTCGCCTACCCACAATTCCTATTTCTTCTATTTCTTTATCTTTAGATAAATCCCAGGCAATTGCAGAACCAATCTTGCCTGAACCTCCGAAGACCAAAGCTTTCATTGTTTATCCTCCTTTCAGTTTTTTTAAAAGAATGATTTTAACAAATTTTCTTATATAAAAACCTTATATATCAATAGCAAGTGTTGACCATCCGAAATTTCTCATCGCCTTTCCAGGCTCTCCAGTAATCGGATCATAGTATTCGCAAAAACCATGTTTTTCAATGAGCTCAATGGTCTTTGCCTTCAATTTCTTATAAAGTTCTTTCTCACCATGTCTTAAAAGACCTTTTGCGAGAAACCAGTTTGTATTAATCCATGTTGTTCCTCGCCATATGTATCGTGTATCAGTCAATGGTCCAAAAGATTTTTCATCTTTTGAGACCGAAGGAATTGGATACGTTAGCCAGAATTCCTTTTTATTGACTATATGTTCGATAAGGCTGTCAACGTATTTCTTAGGTATATCCAGACATAAGGGGAATAATGATGAAACTGTTTTTATTTTAGCCTTAAATTCCTTGCCCCCCTTATGATAGAGACCGTAGAAAATTTTATCCTTTTTATCCCAGAACTGTTCAATCAATCTTTTTTTGATTTTTCCATACTGCTCCTTTACCTTTCTACTCTTGTCTTTGTCAATAATATCCCACAAATAAACAAGGTTTTCAAGAGAAAGAAGATATATTGTGTTAACAGCTACATCCTCAAAATTGAAGATATCAAGTTTGTAGATTTCTTTGAGATTCCATTTTACCTTCTTATATTCTCCAAGCATAGCAGAAATTTTTCCTTTTGTATCGACTGGGTCATTATCATGATTTCCAAAAGGTATATCAAATTGTGGTGCCATATCCATTCCTGACTCCATTGGTGTAATTATTGAAATGAGAGAATTTTTATCCAAATCCCTTTCTTTTTTTAGATAATCAAAATATTTTTGAATTCTGGGAAGGTATTTTTCTAAAAACTCAATACTCTTTGTTTTCTCGTATATTCTTCTCAATGTTATACCAATGACAGGAGGCTGGATTTCTGCAGTAAAGAACCTGAATTTAGGGTGAATCTCTTTTCTCCAGGAATTAAAAAACTGGTATATGTCAATTAATCTCCATTTCCAGAATATTATATGGGGTAAGAAACCTGATTCAGTCTGACATGAAAGAAGTGCATCAATTTCCTTTATAGCCAGTTCAACCTTGAACTCAGTCATAACTATAGAATGAAAACAGGAATCCCAGAACCATTGATGAAAATGCATTTCATCCGGCGCAAAATAAAAATAGTCTCTTTTTAAATGTTTACTATACCCTTCTTTTTTATTTGATTGTAATAATTTAAACGCTTTTTCTCTTAAATCTTCCATTTCATATTACCTTCCAATAAAATCATAGTCTTTAGTAGCATAATAATTCTCAATGAAGAGTATATTAATTATTGCCCCAAAGTCAATTGTTTTGGAGGTAATCAGGCTCAACTACCTCTGCCATCAAACTCCTTTATATTCTTAGAGGAC
>SOIY01000080.1 GCA_004376785.1 Candidatus Stahliibacteriota bacterium
GGGTAAATACCTAAAAAAGAATGGAAGAAAATGGGTAAACGATATAAGGAAGAATGATCTGTGTACATTATACTTCTTGACAATGGCTATGTTTATACATAGTATTGTAAGGTAGAAAGAATAATATGTAAGAAGATTAGGCAGTTTAATTAAAATTTAATTTACATTAAAAATAAGGGGACACTTATATATGTATAATATTTTTATAGCTGACGATCATACAATTATCAGGCAGGGTTTGAGCAGGATTATTGAAGAAGTGTCTGGTTATAAGGTAATAGGTGAGACCGGAGATGGTTTGCAAATCCTTCCTTTAGTAAGAGAGTTGAAACCTGATATGATGATTTTAGATATATCTATGCCCAATCTTAGGGGTATTGAGGCGATTCAAAAGATTAGAAGGGTTAATAAAAAAATAAAAATTTTGGTATTGACTATGCATAAAAATGAAGATTATGTTTATGAATGTTTAACCTCTGGTGTCCAGGGTTATATATTGAAGGAGGATGCAGATACAGAGTTAATTACGGCGATAAAGTCGGTACGACAAGATAATGTATATGTTTCATCGTCCTTTACTGGCGATGTTATTAAAAAACTGGTGCAGCGAAAAAGTGATGCGTATGATAAGAAAGGTGGGTCTGTTTTTAAAGTTCTTACCACTCGTGAACGAGAAGTTCTTAAATTGATTGTCGAAGGTAATTCAAATAAGAAGTTGGCAATGAAATTAGGTATTAGTATTCGAACAGTTGAACATCATAGATTAAGTATTATGAGGAAGTTAGGTGTATCAAACGTTGTTGATCTTGTAAAGTATGCAATAAAAACCGGGTTAATTGATTTGACATAGAAATCGATCCTCGATGCTCGATACTTGTAGAATTGAGTATCCTTTAGGATGAAGACGTAGAGGCACAGAATTTAGAATCACATTTTAGAAAAAGAGTTGATGTGATTAAGCATCTCAGTTGTATTCATTACAGTTGACATTTTGATATGTTCAAGTATAATAGCCATATGTGTGGAATAGTAGGATATATTGGGAAAAAATCAGTTGTACCTGTCCTGATTGAAGGACTGAAAAGACTTGAATATAGAGGATATGATTCTGCAGGTATTGCTGTATTTTCAAATGGAGGACTAATTATTCAAAAGGTAGCTGGTAGGGTTTCTCGACTTGAGGAGTTGATGAAGAATGAGAATATTGATTCAACAATAGGTATTGCCCATACGAGATGGGCAACTCACGGTGAGCCAACTGATAAGAATGCTCACCCTCATACTGATTGTAAGGGACGAATTGCTGTTGTCCATAATGGGATTGTTGAAAATTGTAATGCTTTAAGGGAATATTTAAAGCAGAAAGGACACAAATTAAGAACAGAAACAGATACCGAGGTTATTGCCCACTTGATTGAAGAATATTATGAAGATGACCTTTTGAAAGCAACAAGGATTGCACTTTCCAAAGTCGAAGGAACATACGGAGTGGCAGTTATTTCTCTTGACCATCCAAGAGAGATTGTATGTGCTCGTAATGGAAGTCCTCTTGTTTTGGGAGATGGGGGAGATGAGTTTTTTGTAGCTTCTGATGCAGCACCAATAGTACCACATACAAGGCAGGTTGTTTACCTGGAAGATGGCGAACTTGCATCTATTAAGGATACAGGTTTTACAATCACGACACTTGAAGAAAAAGAGATAACACCAAAGATAGAAGAGATTTCATGGACATTAGATCAGATAGAGAAAGACGATTACTCCCATTTTATGCTTAAAGAGATATTTGAGCAGCCATCTACCTTGAGAAATGCAACAAGGGGAAGATTAAATATGGCAGATGGAACAGCACGGTTGGATGGTCTTGATAGACATCAAGAACAACTCGAACGGGTAAATAGAATTGTAATTACTGCCTGTGGTACAGCATGGCATGCAGGATTAATTGGGGAATATATGCTTGAAGAGATGACAAGGGTTCCTGTTGAAGTGGAATACGCTTCTGAGTTTCGATACAGAAGCCCGGTTGTTGATAACAATACAATACTTCTTGCAATTAGTCAATCTGGTGAAACTACTGATACACTTGCTGCGTTAAGGGAAGCAAAAAGAAGGGGAGCAACGGCTCTTGGAATCTGTAATGTTGTTGGAAGTACAATAGCACGGGAAACAGATGGAGGTGTCTATATCCATGCAGGTCCAGAAATAGGTGTTGCTTCTACAAAGGCATTTACTTCCCAGATAATGGTACTATCACTTGTCTCACTTCTTATGGGTAGAATGAGAACAATATCTGTTGAAAAAGGTAGAGGGATTATTGAAGCAATAGAGAAAATTCCTGACCAGGTGGCAAAGATACTCAAGCTTGATAAGAAAATAAAAGAAATCGCATTGGATTTCTATAAAAAGAAAAACTTTCTTTTTCTTGGGAGGGGTTATAACTTTCCTGTTGCATTAGAAGGAGCACTAAAACTCAAAGAAATCTCATATATTCATGCAGAGGGATACCCGGCTGCCGAAATGAAACACGGACCAATTGCACTTATTGATAAGGATATGCCTGTTGTTTTTGTCGCAATCAGGGATTCTGTTTTTGAAAAAGTACTTTCAAATATAGAAGAAGTGAAATCAAGAAAAGGTGTAGTAATTGCTATTACAACTGAAGGTGACAAAGAAATTGAATCAAAAGTCGAATACTGCATACCGATTCCTAAGACTATAGACATCCTAACACCTTTATTGACAGTTATCCCTTTGCAACTTCTCGCCTATCACATTGCGACCTTAAAGGGATGCGATGTCGATAGACCACGTAATCTTGCGAAAAGCGTAACTGTTGAGTAGATATATTTGAAAACCGACAAATTAAGACGCGATCAACTAAGGCTACGCAAAAAGGTGTGTGTGAAAAAGTTAAAACATAAAGTTAATTATATTGCTGGTGCAGATGTTGCAGTTACATCTGATTATTTGATCGGTTGCATCGGGATATTCTTATTTCCTTCATTAGAACTAATCGAGCAGAAAAACGGGCGAGCACGGAATAATATTCCTTATATTCCTGGATTCCTGTCATTTCGCGAAATACCGGTACTTATGAAGTGCTACAAGAAACTAAAAAACAAACCTGATCTCATCCTCGTTGATGGACAGGGCATTGCTCATCCTCGTCGTCTTGGTCTTGCTACACATTTAGGTATTATTTTGAATAAGCCAACAATCGGGTGCGCCAAGTCGCATCTTTTTGGAGATTATGAAATGCCTGATGATTCTAAAGGGTCCTATGCATTGATAAAAGATAGGCAAGAAACAATAGGTTTGGTTTTAAGAACAAAAGATAGTGTGAGACCTCTTTTTGTTTCACCCGGGCATCTTGTGGATGCTGAAGATTGTCACAAATATGTTATGTTGTCTTTAACTAAATATCGAATTCCTGAACCGATTAGATTTGCTCATAAAACAGCAGGGGAAAAGGCGAGACAATATGTATAGGAATTTTTCAAATTCCCATACAAATTCTAAACCCAGCCTATTTGTAATAGGCTTGGGTAAATCCGAAATACTAAATATTCACCCCGTTAGATATAGACCTAATTTATTTTTCTCAAACATCTATAACTTAGTTAAAATAATGTGGAGTGTATTACTTATGAGGATTGGTTTTATCTTACGGGGCAGGCAAACACAAATTTTTAAAATACAAAATACAAAACAAAATAATTTTATTTTAGAAGCTTTGAATTTCGAATTTGTTCACCCCGTGAAATAGGAGTAACCTTATTATGGGAAAAGAAAAAGGAAAGCAATCAAAGTTAGTGAAGATAGAATCCTTCAAGGCAGGCTGTATTTCACAGGGTAAAGAATTTAAATATTATTTGGTTTTTGGTGCTTGAAATTTGGAATTTGACTTTAAGGAGGTTCAATGTCTGAGGTAAGAAGAGATATTGTTACTGATACATGGGTAATTATTGATATTGAGAACGACACTATACCGAAAATACCCGCAGATGTACCTAAACTAACAAATAGTTGCCCATTTTGTGAAGGTCAGGAAAGCCGTACGCCAAATGAAATCTTTGCAATCAGGGATAATACTCCACCAGACAATCCCGGGTGGAAGACACGGGTTATTCCTAATATAAAACCAATTTTAAGGATAGAAGGTGAACTCGAAAAAACTGGAGTGGGAGTATATGATATGGTAAGTGGCGTAGGTGCTAATGAGGTGATTGTAGAAACGCCTGAACATATAGTCAACTTTTTTGAACTTTCAGAGAAACAGATTGAATTATGTTTAGAAACATATCGCATAAGGATTGAGGATCTTCATAAAGACAAGAGATTACGATATATACTTATTTTCAGGAATCACGGTCGCCGTGCTGGTGCGTCAACTATTGCTCATGCCCATTCTGAACTCATTGCGTTACCGGCAACGCCAATACGAATTAAACAGAAGCTGGACGGTGCGCGTCAGTATTATGGATATAAAGAACGTTGCCTTTTTTGTGATATAATTCAGCAGGAAATAGAAATGGCTGATAGACTTGTATTTCAGAGTGATAAGTTTGTTGTAATAACTCCTTATGCTTCAAGATTTCCATTTGAAATTCTGATTGTCCCTAAACGCCATTGTTATAGTTATAAACTTATTGAAAAATCGGAAATTGCAGATCTCGCAAATGTTTTAAAGAAAATTCTTAAAGTAATATACGATGTTCTTAATAACCCACCTTATAATTTAGTTCTTAATGATAGTCCAAATCTTTTACCGAGATTAAACTATTGGAAGACTATTAAGAATGATTATCACTGGCATATTGAGATGACACCCCGTATATATAGGAGAACCGGGTTTGAGTTAGGTACAGGTTTTTACATTAACCGTTTTTCACCAGAAAAGGCAGCAAGTATACTGCGTTCACATTTATGATAAAAGCAGTAATATTTGATTTAGACAATACTTTAGTTGATTTTATGGCGATGAAGAATGCTGCTATTGAGTCTGCTGTAATGGCAATGATAGATGCTGGTTTAAAAATTCCAAAAGAAAAGGCAAAAGAGAAGATTTATAAAATCTATGATAAAGAAGGAATTGAAGATCAAAAGGTCTTTGATAAATTTTTAACAAAAGAATTTGGAAATATTGATTACCGAATTCATGCAGCCGGTATCATTGGGTATCGTCGTGCCCGAGAAGCAGCGCTGGTATTATATCCGCATGTTCATTTAACACTTATGGAACTGGTTAAACGTGGGCTAAAACTTGCTGTAGTTAGCGATGCTCCAAGACTGCAGGCATGGCTCAGATTGTGTCAGTTAAATCTCCATCACATATTTGATGTTGTTATAACATTTGAGGATACTAACAAAAGGAAACCAGATCCCGAGCCTTTTAAAAACGCTCTGCAGCAATTACAGATTAGGGCAGAAGAGGCAATCATGGTTGGTGATTGGGCAGAACGGGATATTGTCGGAGCTAAACTTATAGGGATGAAAACAGTTTTTGCTCGCTATGGAGATAGATTTGATACAATAAATTCAGGAGCCGACTATGAGATTGAAGATGTTATTCATATTCTAGATGTTATTGACAGTCTGAAGCATGGATAATTGCGAAGATTTCTCGTTTGTTGAGGTTTATTTATTATGGAAAAAATTTTAGTTAGTGCTTGTCTGCTTGGTGTAAATTGTCGCCATGATGGTAAAAACGCATATCGTAAAAAGATTGTTGCATTGTTAAAAAATAATTATATTATATTTGCTTGTCCTGAGCAACTTGGCGGATTAACTACACCACGGCTAAAAAATGAAATTAAGGGAAGAAAAGTAATAAATGAGAAAGGCATTGATGTAACAAAGAATTTTTATCGCGGAGCAAGGGAATTTTTGGCATTAGCTAAGATGTTTGGCATAAAGAAATTGATTTTAAAAAGTAAAAGTCCATCTTGTGGTAAAGATGGTATTATCTCAAAATTGTTGCCAAAGGGCTTAAAAGTGGAGTATGTAAAATGATATTATTTTTTATCCTATTACAAATATTACCAGAAAAAGAGTTCATAGTTTATGAAACGGATGACAAGGGTAAGATAGGTACAATGGAAATTACTTCAGAAAAAGATAGTCTTGGATATTATGTAATTTATAGATGGGAGAAAATACTTGAGGTTGTGTTGGACAGCCTTGATATGAGCACATTATATGTAAAAAAAACGACAGGCGATAAAGTAGAACTGGAAATTTCAAAGGAAAAGGATTTCAAGGTCAATTTAAGAGGTAGAAGGCATACATATCGAGATGTTGGTGCGGTGTATGACCGTCATGCAATTGAATTTGCCCTCAGGGGCTTTAAATATAGTAAAGATTTCAAACAGACCATCCGTTTTCATGTGCCGGAATTTATGATTGTTAATGCTGAATTAAAAGTCATTGGTGAGGAAACTGTTTCAGGTCCAATTGGAGAAATTCTGTGTTGGAAGATTGAGCTGAAACCAAAGGTTTTATTTTTCAGTTGGAAATTTTATTTTTGGATTGAGGAAGATTACCCTTATCGTTTTATAAGATACGAAGATTCATCAGGCGATCATAGTATTATGCTTATAGAATACAAGCAGTAGACTGCCCCGCCCTTTCACAGAAAGAGCGGGATGCGCAATTTTTCAACTAAATCAAGATTTAGGAAAAATTGGCATAAAAAACTCACAAATTACTATAATTCTTGACTTCTGAATTTCTGAGAATATAATCAGGCATGGATGACATTCTTTCTGATCTAAATCCAGAACAACAAAAAGCAGTAAAGATTCGGAAGGGTCCAATTTTGATTCTTGCTGGTGCAGGAAGTGGTAAGACAAAAGTAATCACCTATCGCATTGCCTATTTAATCCATAAAGGTTATGCTAAACCCCAGGATATTCTGGCAATAACGTTTACAAATAAAGCCGCAGATGAGATGCGGACAAGGATTTTCAAACTTATGGATAATAGTCAGAGTATGTGGGTTAGAACATTTCATTCAACCTGTGCTAAGATTTTAAGAGATACTCTATTTCACAGAAAACATCTGCAAGAAATCATCGGCGTGACAGGGAACTTTACTATTTATGATGAATATGATCAAACGAGTTTAATTAAGGAATGTTTAGATGATTTGAAAATAGACTCAAAAAATTTTTCTCCGTCGTTTGTGTGTTCATGTGTTAGCAGGATTAAACAGGATCTTCAAACAACCGACACCATAGATAATGATTTAATCTGCAGTATTTATAAATATTACAATAAAAAATTAAAAGAATATAATGCCGTAGATTTTGGCGATCTTATCATGAAGGTTGTTGAAATATTTGAAAAAGATAAAGAGACCTTGGAGTATTATCAGGAGCGTTTTAAATATCTTATGGTTGATGAGTATCAGGATACTAACAGAGCACAGTATGTGTTGACAAAGTTACTGGCTGAAAAATATCGTAATTTGTGTGTTGTTGGCGATGATGACCAATCGATTTATTCCTGGCGCGGTGCTGAGATAAGAAATATTTTGGACTTTGAAATAGATTTTCCTGATGCTGTTGTCATAAAACTCGAACAGAATTACCGATCTACAAAAACAATACTGAAAGCAGCTTCTGCAGTCGTTAAAAATAATGCACACCGTAAATCCAAGGTTCTCTGGTGTGATAATGAAGATGGTGAAAAGGTCGAATTTTGTGCGGCAGAGGATGTTCACACAGAGGCTGCTTACGTAGCACGGAAAGTTGTTGAATTGAACCTACAAGGAGTTGATCTGAGTAAAGTCGCAATCTTTTATCGTGTTAATTATCAATCACGGGTTTTTGAAGAGTGTTTTGTAAGGTTTCGAATTCCTTATGAGGTTGTTGGTTCTTTAAAATTCTACGAGCGGTCAGAGATAAAAAATGTTCTTGCTTATCTTAAAGTGATTAATAATACAAGGGATTCGGTGAGTCTGAAAAGGATAATAAATATACCATCACGTAAGATAGGATATGTAACTATTGAAAAAGTATCAGCATACAGTAAGGAAAACATGATTTCACTTTACGAAGCATTGTTAAGGATCGATGATGTCAAAAACATAGATAAAAATACAAAAAACCGCATAAAGCATTTTATACAAATGTTAAAAGAATTTACTGTTTTGCGTGATCGATTGAATCTTTATAATTTTGCCTTGCAGGTTATTGAAGATTCAGGATATTTGGCGAGTTTGGGGCAGGATAAGACTGAAAAGGATTACTTTAGGCGCAAAAATGTAGAGGAGTTGTTGATTTCTATAAGAGACTATACCACACAACATCCAGAGGCGACAATCCAGGATTATTTAGCGGATGTTTCGTTGCGTAGTGAAATTGATGAATGGGACGGGTCAACACAGCGCGTTAGTTTGATGACCTTACACAATGCCAAGGGGTTAGAGTTTGATACGGTTTTTATAACTGGATTAGAAAATGGCTTAATTCCGCATCGTAAATCTCAGGAAGATGAACAGCAATACGAGGAGGAAAGGCGGCTTCTTTATGTTGGTATAACACGTGCCCGTAAAAAATTATTCATAACATATGCTAAACAGAGGGATATGTTGCGTGGAGGTTTCATATACACAACAATTTCACCCTTTTTTAGAGAAATCCCTTACGAGCTTTTTGCCACTACCGT
>SOIY01000033.1 GCA_004376785.1 Candidatus Stahliibacteriota bacterium
AATAACATATTAAGTCAACCCCCACACCAATTATTGTAATAAACTATCCATAATATGCTTTTTGCTTTAATGAACGCATCATTTACGAAACGAAGTGAACATAAATGATATGCGTGAATTAACCCCGCACCTTGTTTTGCTTAATGTGTACGCATTAATTACGCATTCTGTAAAACCCAGGGAATATATAGTGGTTTATCTGCATACTTATGCCGAACAAGGTGCGGGGTCAAATTCGACTAATTGTTTTTTCTGCGCTAGAACTTGAAAAAACAAAGTCTCATTTTAACTTTTTACTTTTTACTTTTAACTTGATCCCTTGACAACTTCAGAATTCTGTATAAAATATATCAATGGAGGAAAGATGATAATCTTAATAATAATAATACTTTTAGTGATTGCATTTATTGTTATATATAATAGACTCGTTGTTAAAAGGATGCGGGTTGATAATGGATGGGCACAGATCGATGTCCAATTGAAGCGAAGATACGATTTGATTCCTAACCTGGTTGAGACTGTGAAAGGTTATGCCGCTCATGAAAAAGAGGTCTTGACAAAGGTAACTGAAATGCGCTCAAGGGCAATGGGGGCAACAAATCCAAAAGAGGCAGCTGAAGCAAATAACATGCTGACTGCAACTCTGAAGTCTCTTTTTGCAGTAGTCGAAAATTATCCACAATTAAAAGCAAATGAGAATTTCATGAGACTGCAGGAAGAGTTGACAGCTACCGAGAATAAAATTGCGTTTGCCCGGCAGTTTTATAATGATGTAGTAATGGACTACAACGCTACAATTCAAAAATTCCCTCAAACTGTAATCGCTTCATTGTTTAATTTTAAATCTCGCGAATTTTTTGAGGCACCAACAGAGGAGAAAGAAGCAGTTAAGGTTAAATTTTAATGGCGGAAACACTATACGATTTAATTGGTGCCAACAAACGCAAAACCATTGTTTTTATCTTAGTCACAAGTATATTCCTTGGAGCAATCGGATATATTGTGATACGTGTTCTTAACTGGGGAATTGTCGGCTATATTTTTTTTGCAATTTTCATAATTCTCTATAATGTAATACTCTATTACAATTCTGATAAAATAGCAATTTCAACCACAAAATCGGTACCAGCTAATCCTGATGAATTTCGCATGCTGCACAATGTAGTTGACGAGGTTTCTATTGCTGCCGGTATTCCAAAACCAAAGGTTTATATTACACCATCCCCGGCTCCTAACGCCTTTGCAACAGGAAGAAATCCCCAAAATGCCTCAGTAGCGGTTACAACAGGTCTTCTTGAGATTATGAACAGACAAGAACTTCAGGCGATAATTGCACATGAAATCGCCCATATTAGAAATTACGATATCCTGCTTATGACTGTTGTTGCTGCAATCGGAGGATTGATAATACTTTTAAGGGATTTTTTTCTACGTTCCATGTTCTTTGGTGGACGAAGAAAAAGCAGCCGAAAATCAGGTGGCCAGGCAGGATTGATACTTATCGTAATTGGACTTGTTTTAGCAATAATTGCTCCAATATTCGTCGGTTTGATCAGAGCTGCAATTTCAAGGCAGCGTGAATATCTTGCCGACGCATCAGGTGCATATATTACACGTTATCCTCAAGGACTTGCCCAGGCACTTACCAAACTACGTGATGCCCATAAACCTTTGAAACATGCCTCTCAATCAAATGCCCATCTTTTTATTGCCAATCCTTTTGGTAAAGATCGAACCGATGTCTCGGGTTTATTCAGTACCCATCCACCGCTTGGAAGCAGAATTGAAAGGTTAAATAGTTTAGTAATATGATTACTTTACTTTTTCTTATCTGTTTTACCCCGTTGGAAAACAAGTATCCTACAGGGTTTACAATAGGAGAAAAACTTGACTATGTGGCTAAATTCTCCTTTATAAACCTGGGTAGCATGACCTTAGAGATAAAAGACACACTTACATACAAAGGATTTACGTGTTACGGATTTACATCGATCCTGACCTCTAATCCCAGTCTCAGCTTTCTTTTTTCCTTGAGTGATACAATAGAAGTGTATGCGAGAACTGAAGATTTATTGCCAATCTATTATGAAGAAAGTATAAACGAAGGGAAATATCATAATCATTCAAAACTATTCTTTGACCATGACAGTTTGAATGTTATTTATGATGACTCTTTAAGTTTTGACCTTTTGGAAAAATCAAGAGATTTACTTAGTTTCTGGTATTTTCTACGTACAATTCCCCTGGAAGTAGGCGATACTATACCGGTGAATATTCATAAATCAAAAGAGAATTATGAAATATTATGTTACATAGAAAAAAAGGAGAGGATTAAAACTCCTATAGGTGAATTTAATACGATTCTCGTTTCGCCACAAACAGAAGGAAAAGGAATCTTTGGTTCGGGTGGGGAAATGGATATCTGGTATTCTGATGATGAAGCACGATATCCTGTTCAGATTAAGGCGAAAATGAAATTTGGCAGTGTCTTGTTTAAACTCAAGGGGGTAAAAAATTAAAAAATTCGCTGTAATCTTAGCTGGTGGACGCGGAGAGCGATTCTGGCCCATGAGCCAGCCAGATTTTCCAAAACAGTTTCTTTCTGTCTTTAATAATGTCCCTCTCATAGTTCAGACTATGAACAGGATTAAAACTTATTTCAAGAAAAATGAGCGGGTGCTGATAATCCCTGCAGAACTCAAGAAACTTACTTATAAGTATATTGGTAAAGAGTACACAATTATTGAACCAATGCGACGCAATACAGCACCAGCAATTTGCCTAACTGCCATGACACTGAAACGAGATTATGGTGACGGTGTGCTCCATGTGATGCCTGCTGATCATTTAATTAATCCCAAAAAAAACTTTATTGAAGCTCTGAAGTATGGACAGAAACTTGCGAAAAAGGGTCATCTTGTTACCTATGGAATAATCCCTAATCGTCCAGAGACAGGTTATGGATATGTAAAAATTGGCAAAGGAATAGGTGTACACAACAGAATAAAAGCATTTAAAGGAGAGGGTTTTACAGAAAAGCCTTCTTTAATAAAGGCAAAAAAATACATTAAAACTAAGAAATATTTGTGGAATAGTGGCATATTTAGTTTTAGAATAAAAGACATCCTTGAGGAAATGGAAAAATTTATCCCTGAGGTCTATAATGGTGTTATGAATTTTGTGAAAACGAAGAAAAAAAAGCATTTTCAAAAAATACCTGATATATCAATTGACTATGGTGTTATGGAAAAAAGCAAAAAATTATGCATCGTGAAAAGCAATTTTGTCTGGGATGATGTAGGTTCATGGCTTGCACTTGAGCGCTACTCTAAAAAAGATAAAAATGGGAATATTCTGATTGGCGATGCAAAGGGTCTTGAAATCAATGACTCAATTATGTATACTTACGGTGTACCATTAAAGGCATATGGTATAAAGGGGGTGATTATAGTCGTTAGTCCAAATGGTGTATTAATATGTAAAAAGGAAAAGGCACCGGATTTAAAAAAGTTGTTTAGATAATAAAAGGAGATTAATAGATTAACGGAGTTATCTTGATTTTATGAGAAAAAAGGAGGATATGATGAAAAAAATACTATTAATTGGGTGCATTATGTTATTTATATTTTGTGCACCAAGGAAGACCACAGTAGAAACTGAGGGTCTTGAAGAAGTCATTGTTTTCGGTGAGGAAGAAACGATCAATGTATCGGAAGAATTAATATTGCCTCAGCCAGTTGATGAAGAGATTGTTGCTCCTCCAGAACCTCCAGAACCTATTATACTACCGCCAGCTGAAGAAGTTGAGGAAATCACGCTCCCGCCTGTTGTAGAAGAGGAACCTGTTATGCCAACAATACCAGTCGAAGAAACACCTCCTCCAGTAGAATATGCTCAACCAACAGTAATACCTACGCCAACGACTACACCTCCTGCTCCAAGTCCAGCAAAAGTTTTTGGATTCAGGATTCAGATATTTGCATCAGCAACTGAGAAAAATGCATCAAGAGTCGCTGACGACGCTAAAGCAGCGTTTCCTGAAAATACTTATGTTGAATATGTTGCTCCTTATTATAAAGTCCGTGTTGGTGATTGTTTAACAAATGAAGATGCCAATGTTCTAAAAAATAAAGCACTGAGATTGGGTTATCGCGGCGCATTTGTAGTCGAAACGATGATTACGCCGTAACAGATCATTATTGGATTAGGCTAACGAAACCCGTATCATCATACAGGTTATCAGGAAACCGAGCTATCAGGAAGTGATTATCAGGATAACATGGCATCAGGTAATAGTAATATCTGATCCTCTGATAATCTGATGTCCTCCATCCTGCTCTCCTGATAATCTGATATCTGTATTTTCTTTTTAGCTTATGCTAATAGTGCTTGCTACAAAAAATCAACACAAGATAAAAGAAATTAAGGAAATATTAGGAGCAGATATCCATTATCAAACCCTGAGTGATTATCTTAATATAGATATAAAAGAGGCAGGCAGAACCCTGATGGAGAACAGTCTTGCCAAAGCTACATTTACGTTTAAAGTCAGTGGTAAACCATCGCTTGCCGACGACTCAGGTCTCTTTGTTGAAGCACTCGATGGTGAACCTGGTATTCATTCTTCAAGATATGGTATTGATGACGAACACAGAATTACAAAACTACTTAAAAATTTAGGGACTAAAAAAAACCGGAAGGCATTATTTAAGGCAGTATTCGTATACTATTATGCCTTAAATAAATATGAAGTATTTGAAGGCGAATGTGCCGGTGAGATTGCATATGAACCATGCGGAACAGAAGGCTTTGGTTATGATCCGATATTTATGCCTGGTAAATATAAAAAGACATTTGCCCAACTCGGGCAAAAAGTAAAAAACCGCATCAGTCATCGAACAAAAGCTTTGACAAAATTCAAAAAATATTTACAAAGAGATTTCTGAAAAAGACCAGAAATCTCTGCAATCTTTCTGTTATCACCGTAATCTTGAGAGCGATGAATACTTATACAGAGCTCTCACAAAAATCAACCACATAAAACCTCCACCAGTTTCTCCCTGGAGTGTTCACCTTTAATAATTTTAATTGCTGACTTATTCACATTATAATAATCAGCAAGCAGGCTTATCATTTCCTTATTTGCTCTATTTTTAATTGGAGGAGACAGCACCTTTATTTTCAAATAATTCTTATCCAGTTTTATTATCTCTGATTTCTTTGCCCGGGGAACAACTTTGATCTTTATATACATTCACTCATATATTATTCTTTAAATAATCATACACTATTTTGCAAATTCTTTGTGCTGCCATCCCATCCCAGAATTTTGGTGTCTGTCCCTTTTTAGCTTTTCCTTGCAGAATCTTGTCTGTTTCTTGCATAATTTTCATTTGATCTTTACCAACAACAATATTTGTTCCCATTGTAACGGTCACAGGTCTCTCAGTATTCTTCCTTAATGTAAGACAGGGTACATTAAGTACCGTTGTTTCTTCTTGAATACCGCCAGAATCGGTCATTACGAACTTCGCGTGGATTATGAGTTTAATGAAATCTAAATAACCAAGCGGCGGAATAATTTTAAGAAAATCAATATTCACACGATATTCATGAAGCATCTTTTTAGTTCGTGGATGGATTGGGAAAATTATCTTTATTGACTTTGAAACTTCTTTTAATGCACTAAGGAGCTTTTTAAAATCTTCTCGGTCATCAACATTTGTGGGTCGGTGCATTGTCAGGACAGCATAACTTTTATTTTTTAATTCTAATTGCGTCAAAATTGTAGATTCTTCTGCCTTCTTTTTAAATCTCAATAAAGAATCTATCATTACATTACCGACGTAGAATATTCTCTTGGCGTCTATACCTTCTTTTATCAAATTATCTTCAGCGTCGGGTTCAGTGGTAAAAAGGAAATCAGATAAAGAATCAGTGAGTCGACGATTGATCTCTTCTGGCATATGCCAATCAAAACTGCGCAAACCTGCTTCTATGTGGGCAATAAAAGGATTGTATTGCTGATTGCTGCAGCGATATTTTGCTGCAGCCAATGCACAGGCAAGGGTTGAATTGACATCGCCAACGACCATTACCAAATGTGGATTCTGTTCCACTAAAATTTTTTCAAATTCAATCATTACCTTTGCGCTCTGCACACTATGAGTTCCTGAACCAACACCAAGATAAAAATTAGGATTTGCCAATTTTAGATCATCAAAAAAAACTTTTGAAAGATTGTTATCGTAGTGCTGGCCCGTATGAATAAGCAGTGGATCTATTTCTTTATATTTTTTAAACTCTATAAATACAGGAGCAGCCTTCATGAAATTTGGGCGTGCTCCTACTACAATAATTATTTTATATTTCACTTCTCTGTTACTTTTTCTTGAGTGAGGTCTACATATAACTGAGTTTTTCTGCCTGCTACAGTAGGTGGACTCAATTGTTGTCCT
This sequence comes from Candidatus Stahliibacteriota bacterium, assembly GCA_004376785.1. Taxonomy (GTDB): domain Bacteria; phylum Hydrothermota; class Tepidihabitantia; order SM23-42; family SM23-42; genus SOIY01. The sequence continues at coordinate 6,459 of SOIY01000033.1, forward strand.
TGTAAACGATTCTCTAACATAGTGTCTTTTTCTGGAATAATTGTATTTCCTGTAGCCACCTTTAAAATTTTTCCATTTGAATCTACAATTGCCCTCACTATTCTATCCCGCGGTATTTGTAATTCTTGAACTACTGTTGTACTGATAATTTCATCCTGTGCTTCAGTGCCAAAAGCACGCGCTTCACCTTTTTTAGCATGATCAAATACTTCAACATCTCTTGCCTTTGCCATAGATGGCACTGTTGGTGCGGTTAAGGCTTTTTTCTCTTTTGCAACGACCCCTTTAGCGTATACCTCTTCCCGGACAAAACCTGCTTTTGGAATTTCAATATCCAAATCTTTCTTTGTCTCTACCTCAACATAAAGAATCCTATCATCAAGACTCGCAAACCCAACAGGTTGATTAATATTGATTAATATTATGAATACCAGAAGAGCTACAGTAACAGGTACAAGAACAGGTGATAATCGAAAAAGACGGAAACGGGATTTCTTTTTGACCTTTTCCAGTACCCGACGGTTTATATTAAAAATAAACTCTCTTGATGGTTCCTCGATTTCTACGGTTCTAACATGTTCATCTAATTGTCTCAATTCTTCAAGTTCTTTCCGGCAAACCTCACATTCCTTAAGATGTTTTTCTATTTCTGCTTTCTGCTCTTTATCAAGTTCACCATCAAGATAACCGTTCAAAAGCTCTATTGACAAATCACATTTCATTTATTCTGCACCCCTATTTCTTTAAATATTCCTTTAAGTTTTTGCCTGGCGCGCGCTAATCTTGACATTACTGTCCCTTTTGGAATTTTAAGAATCTTACTGATCTCATCATAAGAAAAATCCTCCTCAACCTTTAAAACGATAATTGTTCTATAATCATCTGGTAACTTAGCCATCGCCGCAGTAATTCGTTCCTGTAATACTTTCTGCTTAGTCATCTCCACAGGATTCCCTTTTTTCGCAGCCAGACTGTGCTCAAAAAATTCAATAGGTTGCACTTGGCCACGTCTCTCTTTCTTTAAATAATTTATCGCATTATTTACTGCAATCCGACATATCCACGCATAAAAAGGCCTTCCAATTTCAAATTTTGAAATTGCCCTGAATGCTTTTATAAACGCTTCCTCAACAAGATCTTCAGCATCATCTCGATTATAGACCATTCGGTACATAATTTTGTACAGAGGCATTTTATAACGTTCAACCAGAGGATTAAATGATTCACAGTCTCCATTTTTAACACGCTCAATCAAAAACTCATCACTCTCTATACTATTATACACAAAATTGCCTTTTATATTCCATCCTTCAGATTAGATTCAAACGGATTGCAGCAGATGCAGATGAATAATTTATCTGTTTGAATCCGTAATAATCTGTCTGAATCAATTATTCTTTTAAAGAATAACCTGCTGGTATTTCAAAAACCTTGTTATTTATCGGTTTAGCATCTATTTTCGTGACGACACTATGGGTTTTCATGGAAAATGACATCCCTGTACTTCCCATTGTCATATCCATATCTAATTCAAGTGGAAAACCCTCAATTTCGCCGATCTTTTTCTGAAATTCTTCAAACGATTTTTTATTTGCCATCATACTTGATTTTGATGATTTAATGCCCATTTCTGTCATTTTCTTATTAAACTCCATAATTTCCTCATACCCTGGAATGTCTTTTGTATTCCACATAATCTGGGTAAAACTCATATCGCCTTGTTCATCCTCAATTTTCATTGAAACAACTACCTCTTCACATTCTTTTCCAAGCAATACCTTCTTTTTACCGGTTTTTTCAACTGTTATTTCAGGCATTGTACCTGAAGTCTCTTCCTCTCCCTCTACTTCTTCTGTCTCTTCGCCGAGTTTCATTTCTGAATACTGTTCATTATCCGTATCCAATGTCCAGATAACACCCTTATCGAGTCGGGTAATAATAATTGTCTGTTCCCCGGCCATCGGACCTGTTGAAGTCATTTCTGTCCTGGAGCAGTCGCCTTTAATAAAAACAGACATTGTAGTTTCACCACCACCCATGCCCATCATACCTTCAGTGGTCGTTGACATTTCATACATAACATCGCCATATAAAAAGAGTCCAAAAACAAGAACCAGAATAAATCGGTGTAACTTCATCTATTACCTCCTTCTTTTTAGAATTATATCATAAACCTCATAAATGTCAA
>SOIY01000122.1 GCA_004376785.1 Candidatus Stahliibacteriota bacterium
TGCCTAAAATGTCTCATATGCGTAAAGATCATCGCTATATTATGTTCATCACAGGCATCAATCACTTCCTGATCACGTTTTGAACCGCCAGGCTGTATTACGGCACTTACACCGCCTCTTGCTGCTGTATCAATACCATCCCTAAACGGAAAGAATGCATCTGAAGCCATAACAATCCCGGCACTCCTATCAATTGACTGCCTTGCAGCGATTTCCACAGCACCAACCCTTGAAGTCTGACCTGCGCCAATCCCAACTGTTCTTCCTTTAACTGCGAAGACAACTGAATTCGATTTTGTCCATTTCGCAACCTTCCAGGCGAATTTCAATGCCTTTGTTTCATAATCATTCGGTGCTCTTTTTGTCGCAACTTCCCAATCCTTTAAATCATGCTCATCCCTTTCCTGCACCAGAATTCCACTGAATACTGGTTTATAAATCACGCGTTGAATAAGTGCAGGTGGTAATTCTACTATTCTCAAATTTTTCTTTGTTTGCAATATCTCCAATGCTTTATCTTCAAAACCAGGGGCAATCACGACCTCAAAAAAGTGCTTTTTGATAAGCTCAGCAGTCTCAGCCTCAACTTTTCTGTTCAACCCTACAATACCGCCAAATGCCGAAATAGAATCTGCCATATATGCCCGTTCAAACGCCTCTTTTTGGGTATCACCAATCGCAACACCACAAGGAGTTTGGTGTTTAATCACTGCACAAGCAATCTCTTCTTTAAATTCATTTGCCGCACCAAATGCCACATCAGCATCGAGGATATTGTTGTATGAAATCTGCTTTCCACTATGAATCCTAAAATCTTCCTGGTGTAATCTATTGAGATAGAATGCTGCCTCCTGATGCGGATTTTCACCATAGCGCATATGAATGAATCTTTCTGCGGCACTTGAAAAATACTCCCTTTCACCAAAATCCTTTGTAAAATATTCAGCAATAATAACATCATACCAGGCAATATAATCAAATGCCTTTTGCACCAGGGATAATCTGAATTCTTCAGTAAACTTATCGCTTTCCAGTGCCTCTATTATCCCATTATACTGTTTTGGATCGTATACAACACCGACCTTCTTATAATTTTTTGCTCCTGCCCTGATCAATGTCACACCGCCAATATCAATAAACTCAATCATCTCATCGAGTGATTTATCCTTCTGAGAAAAAAATGGATAAAGATTACAAACAACAAGACCTATTTCTCCGGTTTCAAGAATCTCCTGGGCAATTTTTTGACTCAATGTTTTTACCCGTTCACTCTCAGTACCCCCTGTATAATCGGCAATATTTATCGCCTCAATACCATTTTCTTTCAATAATCTCTGCGTTCCTCCTGTGGCAATGATTTCAAAATTCAAATCCTTCAATGACTTGGCAAATTCTACAATCCCTTCTTTATTTGCCACTGAAATTAGTGCTTTGTTATGTATTGAACTTTTCATAATTATGCTCCATATTTTTTAAGTTTTAATGAATGTGCAAGGAGCAATGGCATTATATCGAGTGATTTCATTCTACCTAAATTGCCTATTGCACAATTTCTTTCAGTAAATCTTTTCTTTTCAGAAAAAATATATTTTGAATATAATAAAATCGGATTCGGATGCCAGGAATGGGCATGTAAAATAGCTGGTGTTGAATGGTCAGCAGTAATACATAAAACTTCAGATTTTAACTTCAATATTTCCGGAAGATTCTTATCAAATTCTTCAATATATTTTACCTTGAGTGACTGATCTCCATCTTCACCTGCTTTATCAGTTCCTTTAATGTGAAAAAAGAAAAAATCAAATTTCAGGTAATTCTCTTTAAGTGTCTTAACCTCGTCACCAATTGTATCACCGGTCTTCAACACGTTCATCCCTACTAATCTGGCAAGACCACGATACATTGGATACGTTGCAATTGCAGTCGGATTTATGCCAAACCTTTCTGACATTGGCTGAAGATTAGGATTTCTTGCATATCCCCTCAATAAAAGATAATTTGCCCTTGATTCATCCTTTAAAATCTCTGCCGCCTTTTTAATAAAGGCGTTTATGATCTCAGCAGTCTTTTTTGCCTCATCATTTTTGGGCTGCGCAAAGATTCGCTCAAGATTCTCTTTTTGTGGATCAGCATCAGTAAGGTTTTCCGAAAGACCTGCTCCTTCAAATTTTACAACGAACCTGTGTTCTTTAGCCGGTCTAATCTTTACAGGAATATTTTCAATACTTTTTATCACTGCCTGTAATTTATTACATAGCCTTGCGCATTCTTCAGTTGAGATTCTTCCAGCTCGCCTATCCATAATAATATCATTTTTAATCGTGGCAAAATTTGCCCTGATTGCAAGATCTTTTTCTTTAACATCCATGCCGATTCCCAGTGCCTCAAGCACACCTCTGCCAATCTGATTCTTTATAGGATCATAACCGAACATGGCAAGGTGAGCAGGACCACTACCCGGAGTAATACCCTGCTTTACAGGAATGGTCAACCCAAAACTGCTTTTTTTCGCCAGTTTATCAAGGTTAGGAGTTTTGGCAAGTTCGAGTGCAGTCTTTTCCGGATCAGGCAGATCACCCAAACCATCAAGAACAATAAAAATAATTCTATTTTCGTTCTTACTTAAAAGTTCCTGGAGAATCTCTGACATAATTACTCCTTCCTAATCCAATCTTCCTGAG
>SOIY01000210.1 GCA_004376785.1 Candidatus Stahliibacteriota bacterium
AATCCGTGTGAATCCGCTATAATCTGCGCGAATCAAATTTCCGAAGGAAATAATGACTTTATATCATCGCTTTTATCACTTGATCAATTGTAAGTAGCGTTGCAAAACCGTATGAGAGATTGAGTAAAGAGGCATCGTGCATATCTTTTGTATATGTTGCAGTACCATCAGCAGTAAAATAGACCTCAAATCCCCTCATAAACGCACTGCGGCTAGTAGTTTCGCAGCATAGATTGGTCAATACACCGCAGATTACTACTTGTTTAACTCCTTTTTCTTTTAGTATTTTTTCTAAATTGGTATTTAAGAATGCATCGTATTGGTGTTTAACAATTATAATCCCCTTATTAGTATCAAAATCATCTATTATCTGACTCATAGGGTCATGCTCTTTTATCTGTTCTTTCCACCATCTTAGCATCATATTGTCCTTATCGTCTGAATCAATATGCCGAGTAAAAATTATAAGACGATTATTCTCGTTGAAAATATCGATCAATTTTTTGATTTTAGAAACGACTGCTGCCAACGGCACCTGCGCATCACTCTGTTCATCGCAAAAATACCTCTGCATATCAACGATGACTAACGCTACGTTTTTCTTTTTTATTTTAAAATCATTCCGCATAGTTCAGTTATTAATTTATTGAATTACAATATTGATACACTTATTTTACCAGAATGAAACGATTTGAAGATGTAATTTCTGACACAGTAATATAATAAACCCCTGATGCAAAATTTGACATTTTTATTCTGGAGTTGCCAGGTCGGATTCTGATGTCCTCGATTTTTTGTCCCAGTGTATTAAATATCTTAAGCTGAACCGGATTTTTCTTGGGATTGTAAATATTAAGCACAGAACTATTATTTAACACAGTCGGCGAGATTTCTAATTGAAAATTTTTGGTTACTGTTTTAGGAATTTTTTCTGCGATTCCAGGTATAATCTGAACTGCCTCAACTGCATCGAGCATAAACTGGCTTTGTGCTTGAAAACGAACATACATCACCGAATCAAATCCTGCAGAAGCAATGTCAAACTCACTTATTGCACTATTTGCAGTGCCAAGCGTCTGCCATGAACCCCGCCAATCATTACTTACCATTACTGTAGCTGAACCAGACCCAGATGACCTGTAAATACTCAAATCATTTCCTGAACCATTGCGTATCGGAAAATCAAATGCCAAAACGATCCATTTTCCAGCATCGAGCTGGTATGGCTGGCCGTCGTGAGTGCCGAGTGCCCATACCGGATATGTCATGTTAGAATAAGTGCTTACATATCCTGAGCCAATCATTCTCGTTGCATAAATTGGCAAGTTGGTATTTGGGTTGAGTTCAATATCAAGATATACTGATGAATCTGGTGTATTTGTAGGAACAACTACATTTGTAATGGTTTTTGGATCGTATCCAGGACACAATACTGATACATCATATGTACCAGGTAAATAGAAACGATGGAAATCCCCATTAACCGGACAGGAATAACTATGCCAGTGGCTTGTATCAACAATAATTAAGGCATGTAATGGTTCACCTGTAAGCGAATCAGTTATCTGCCCATGAATGCCCTGACCAACCTTGTGCATTAACCAGAGCATGGCTGGTCGATCTCGATCAAATATGACATCAATGGATTCAGGCGGCGGTGTTTTTATATAGCAGACCTCTACAGACCAACCAATCTCACCACCGCACCCATAATCATAGTCCTTGGTACAACCATTGATCGGATACATCCCTATTGAGCCCTGGCCATGGGGATACCCAGTAAAACTGGCATAGCCCTGTGAGAGGTGCTGTATCAAGTTCTGTTCTGGTGGCTGGAGATAAGTTGTATATGACCATGGTTCTGAAAGGTATATTGTGCCAGAGTGATACGAAGCATAAGTTACAAATGGATGACGCCAAAAGTGCTCCACATATTTCCAGGATTCATTCTCACTTAAAAAATCATTGCCACACGCATACTCATTACCCCACATCCAGCCCCAGTTTCGGTTGAGATCAACACCCCGGGCATTATAACGCGTATTGGATATATAACCATCAGGATTAACCAATGGGGCGATCCATATCTCGCGGCTATCTACCAGTCTTTGCACCAGGGTATCACTCGGATAATGTTCAATAAGATAACTGAGCATACAGAAATTAACTGCCCAGGCAATTTTTTCGTTGCCGTGGATATTGCCTTCAAAATGGAGAGCTGGTTCTGTTTCATCAATATCTGCACTGTCTGAAATCTTCATTGCCAAAAGAAGACGGTTCTGATGACTGTATCCTAATGTCTCTATGTGACATATCTCAGGGTAATTAAGTGCTAAAGTAACCATCGAATCACGTATCTGTTCATAGGTCAAATACTGTCCCAGTGTTGATTTCGCCATACTGTTTCTTAGATATACATCACTAATATTCTCCTGAAGTATTACTATTTTGTAACCCTTGCTTCTTACAAGTGAATACATATCTTGTTCGATTTCAGCAACAACGTGGTCTGGATAGACCTGATTTATTACTACACCCATACGATCCAGTTCTTTTACCTGATTGGGATTTTTAACATCAATCCTGACCAGATCAAGTACAGGCGAACTATTTAAATTCAAAAAGAACAAAATCAGCATTAATAATTTCATAAACCTCCTTCATTGTTGCATAGTGCAAA
>SOIY01000183.1 GCA_004376785.1 Candidatus Stahliibacteriota bacterium
ATTATTTCTTTAATGATTTCGCGTGCCCGTTTTTCAGCATTTTGGGGGAGGTTTTCGATCAACATGCGTCCTGAGGCAAATACAGTAACATGACAATCAGGGAACGAAATAACAGAAAATTTAGCGTGAGAATTTATTACATTCATGTTTCCAAAATCTGGGGATGAAAACCCTATTGGTTCTTGAGGATAGACATGATAGTATTCTTTCCCGGCACGGCTGCAAATTTTGATTAATTCATATTGGAAATCAGACATTTTTCACAATCTCCTCTAATACATCAATGAATTTATCGATTTCATCTTGAGTATTGTAGATATAAAACGATACCCTGGCTGTTCCGCATTCCTCTTTTAATATATCGCGGCACAAAAGAAAAGCACAATGGTTTCCTGATCGGATTGCAATACCGCCAATTTCATCAAGAAGGATTGCTATTCTATGTGCAGGTATATCTTTTATGGAAAAGGATACGACACCCGTTCGTTTTTTGAGTTCTCTTGGCCCGTGAATTGTAATCCCATCAATTTTTTTGAGTTGGTCCATTAAGTATGCAACTAATTCCAGTTCATGTTCTTTTATCTGTTCCATCCCAATTTTTTTGAGATAATCTACAGCTGCACCAAGCCCAATGCCACCCGCAATATTCGGGGTTCCGGCTTCAAAGATTTTTCCACCTTTGATAAATGTAATCTTATCAAGTTCAACATCAGTGGCAGAACCGCCGCCGAGCATCATTGGTTTCAACCGGTTTAGTACTTGTGTATTAATGAAAAGAAAACCAGTACCTGAAGGTCCGAGCATTTTGTGACCACTCGCCGCATAAAAATCACAGCCAATCGTGTCTAAATCAACTTTAAGATGTGGTGCTGCCTGAGCGCCGTCAATCAGCACCATTGCACCTTTCTTTTTAGCAATTTCAGTAATATCCTCGACCGGTACTATTGTTCCAAGTACATTAGAGGCGTGGGTAACTGCTACAAGCTTTGTCCTGTTATCAATACTCTTTGACAATTCTTTAAGATCAATTGTACCGTCAGTTTCACATTTTAAAACTTCTACTTCAATACCCTGTAATCTAAGATTAAACCAGGGTAAGAGGTTTGAGTTGTGTTCGAGATATGTCGTAACTATTTTATCACCTGCTTTCCATTCAATCCCATGCGCAATGATGTTTATTGCTTCAGTACAGTTTTTAGTGAAGATAATCTCACCTTTGCCATTGAAAAACTTACGAACTTTTTCGTGTGCTTCATCATAGGATTTTGTTGCAAGATATGATGGATAATGTAGTCCTCGACCTACACTCGCCGATAGTGTCTCGTAATAGTTGTTTATGGCGTTAAGAACAGGTATGGGTTTAAGTGATGTAGAGCCAGAATCGAAATAGATAAAACCTTGTTTTAATTGAGGAAAATCATTTCTGATTTCATCCTGATTCATCGTAAATATATTATAGCAACATTTTAATCAATTTCAAGGTTTTTATGAAACCCGACTACTTGACTTATTTAATATTTTGGCTATTATTACTTTATGAAAAAAAGCATTTTGCTAATACTTTTATTTTTCATTTATTGTAATGAATTACCAATAGGTGAAGAAGAAATTGGTTTAAGAGGTGATTTTGAAGCACATGAAATTGAATTATCAATCTTTAACACCTTTACTGAATATAATAAATATGCTTATCTTGGCGGTTCTGTTAATCTAATTATTGGGAAAAATGAGAATTATGAATCAAGAATACTTTTAAAATTCGATTTCCCTGATTCTACTTATCAGGGCCTTGATGCAATAAAACTTATCCTGAAACGGAATGATAGATTTCATAAAGACACTGTTAAATTCAGCATTCATCTTTTAGATGTTGAGTTTGATGAGAGTTACGCGAATTGGTATGATAGAAAAGAGGGCGAATCGTGGGTGAATCAAGGCGGTGATTTTGAAGAAGATTCAATACTGATTGGTGAAATTGTTGGTGATTCTCTGGTTGTAGAGTTCAATTATATTGAGTTAGATGAAATAATGTCGGCTGAAGGAATGATTATAATACCCGAAGATTCTGGTTTTGTTTATTTCCATTCTGATGAAGGCGGTTATAGCCCTCAATTTCTAATAGAGAAGAACGAGGTTATTTCTTCAATACCATTAGAAGATGATTGTCATATCGTGACAGGTCCTGAACCTTCTGGGATAGAAGATTGGATTGGATCAGGTATGCCTTATAGAAATTATGCGAAGTTTGTTTTTGATTCAGTGTTAATTGACAAAAAGGTAATTTATGCGGATCTGTCTTTTGAGAGTGAAGATTATTTTATAATGAGGGATTCTATTGAAATAGGTGTAAGAGAATTACTTGAACCGATCGATGATTTTAATACGACAACCGGGCCTCTTATTGGCTTAAAGAAATTTGCCGCCGATGACACATTATTCAGTATAGATATTGCCAAACATATTCAAAGACTAATTGAATATCCTGATTCCAATTTTGGTATTTTTATAATGTTCTTGCCAGAGAGTTATGATATTGCAAATCTGAAAATAATCCGTGGTTCCCACAGTATAAAAGTTGGTTATATCCCCCCGCCAGAGGAAAGATGAGGGAGAGACAAGGAGAGAAAGGAAGTTATGAAGTTATGAAGATAGGAAGTTAGGAAAATTAGAAGTTATGAAG
>SOIY01000046.1 GCA_004376785.1 Candidatus Stahliibacteriota bacterium
TTAGATGTATTGACTGATATGGATAATTGGATATAGTTAAAAGAAATTTGGAAAATGAAAGGAGTTATTAATGATTAATATTATTCTTGCTTTGATTTTACTGCAGCCCATCGAAGTCAAGGAGTATAATTTAGCAAATGGTCTTAAAGTTCTCATTTATGAAGACCATTTTGCACCGGTTGTATCAACCCAGGTCCATTATAGAGTTGGTAGTTATAATGAATCATCAGGATTGACCGGTATTTCTCATTTATTAGAGCATATGGCTTTTAAGGGAACCAAAAAATACGGTCCCAAGGAATATAATAGAATAATTGAAGAAGCCGGTGGTCGGAATAATGCATTTACTTCTATACATAGGACTGTATTTTATGCTAATTTACGAAGTGATCGATATGAGATTGAATTAGAATTAGAGGCAGATAAGATGCAGAATCTTTTGATTCCTCCTGATGAATTTATTCCGGAAAAGGATGTGGTTATAGAAGAACGCAGGCTTGGCGAAAATGACCCGCATCAAAACCTTTTTGAACATCTTGATTTGGTAAGTTTTTCATACCATCCCTATCGTAATCCAATAATCGGTTTCATGTCGGATATTGAAAGACTCACAAGAGATGATGTCTATAATTGGTATAAGAAATACTATAATCCTGCCAATGCGATTATTATCATAGCCGGAGATGTAAATCCAGAAGAGGCATTAAGACTTGTTAAGAAGCACTACGGTAATATTAATGGTAAAAAAGAACAGGATATTTTATTTGAAGAACCTCCTCAAAATGGTGAGAAGCGGTTTGAATTGAAAAAGGATATAAGAACTCCAGCACTGGCTATTCAGTATCATGCAGTTGGTTTGAATCATGAAGACATGTATGCCTTTGATATCATTTCAATGATTCTATCGTTCGGGATGAGTTCAAGGTTCGAAAAAAATCTGGTCCGTGAAGCAGGGATAGCGACAACTATTAATACATATTCTTCAACATTAAAATATGGTGGCAGTTTTTCGATCCTGGGTATTCCTCAGAAAGGTATAGATATTCAGTCATTGGAAAAAGAAATATATAATGAAATCGAGAAATTAAAAAATGAGCCAGTTACAGACGCAGAACTGAAAAAGGCGAAAAATCAGGTTTTGGCGCAAATGATTTATGAACAGGATTCTGCCGCAAGAATCGCGAGAATTCTCGGATGGTGGGAAATTGAGGGTGGTGCATGGCAAAATATTAATCGTTATCCAGAGGAAGTCCAAAAACTTACAAAAGAGGATATTATAGAAGTGGCACAAAAATATTTCAGAAAAGATAATAGAACCGTGGGTTATCTTTTACCTAAGGAGGAGAAATGAGGAAAATCAGTTTGTTACTTCTTAGTATTGTATTTGCTTATGCAATTAATATCCAGCGTGATACTTTGTCTAATGGCTTGGTAATTCTGACAGTTGAGGCGCACAAACTACCAATGATTGAAATGAGGGCAGTTACTTATGCAGGAAGTGTTTTCGACCCTGCAGGTAAAGAAGGAATAGCAAATTTAGTCAGCCAGGTTCTTCTTAGAGGCACAAAAAGCCGAGCAAGTAACGAGATTGCCCAGGCAATTGAATCAGTTGGCGGTGAGCTTTTTTCATTTGTAGATGAAGACCATGCCGGTATAAGTGGCAGGGTTTTGAGTAAAGATTTGTATCTTTTGATTGATCTTCTGAGTGATTGTATACAGAACCCGTTATTCGATTCCGTAGAACTCTCCCGGATAAAGAGTGAGGTAATTTCACAAATAAAGGCAGAAGAGGACCGTCCGTTTTCAATAAGTAAAAGAGAATTTCGCAGATTAGTTTTTTCAGATCACCCATTAGGTCATTTACCTCAAGGGTATGATTCTACAATTGGATATATCTCTCAGGGTGATATTAGAGAATTCTATAGTCAATATTATTTACCTAATAATACTTTTTTTGTATTTGTGGGAGATTTTCAAAAGGATTCCCTTATTTCTATATTAGATGAAAAATTTGGCAATTGGGAACGAAAGGTACTGCAAAAGTTAAAAATTGAACCACCAGTTGAAAAAGCCAAACCTTTAGGTAAGATTATCCATATGGATATCTCGCAGGCATATATTCTGCTGGGTAATCTTGGGCCTAAGTATGGCGATGCTGATTGGTATGAAACAAGGGTCATGAATTATATTCTTGGCGGTTCGCAATCGACATCAAGGATGGGAAAAAAAATAAGACAAGAGAAGGGTTTAGCATACATTGTCTGGGTATATTTTCAGCGTTTTAAAACAGGGGGTTATTTCACTACAGAAGTACAGACTAAGAAAGAAATGGCGAATGAAGTTGTGCAGATAATAATAAGCGAAATGGAGAGGATTCAGGATACGATTGACGTAGTTGAACTGAGCAGGGCAAAGAAATTCTACACTGGTTATTTTCCTTTGACTCATGACACCTATAGAGAAATGACAAGTATTGTATCACAAATTGAAAGTCAAGGTCTTGGGCTTGATTATCTTTTACAATTCGAAAAATTGATTGAGGCTGTAAAACTGGGTGAGCTAAAAGCTGCCGCCCAAAAATATTTGCATCCTGATCGGTTTTATCTATTGATTGTTGGTGATGTAAAACCTGGAGATATAAAGTTTGAAGGAATAGAGTGGCTTGAATAAAACCTGGT
>SOIY01000108.1 GCA_004376785.1 Candidatus Stahliibacteriota bacterium
TTTAAAGGAGGGTTTAAATGATTAACATTCCTAAAGTAAAACTTGGGATAGTTGCTGTAAGTCGTGACTGTTTTCCTATTGAACTTAGTAAAAGTAGGAGGAAAGCTGTTATGAAGGCGTGCAGCAAAAAGGGAATTTTGATTAAGGAAATTAAGACAACTGTTGAAAACGAAAAAGATGTTTTAAATGCCTTAAAAGATTTGAAAGAGGCAGAAGTTAATGCATTAGTATTATATCTAGGTAATTTTGGCCCTGAAGGTCCAGAAACGATGCTTGCTCAAAAATTTTCAGGACCTGCTATGCTTGTTGCCGCAGCAGAAGAAACTGGAGAGAATTTAGTAAGTGGTCGCGGAGATGCATACTGTGGTATGCTGAACGCTTCATATAATTTAGGGCTAAGAAAATTAAATCCCTATATTCCTGAATGTCCTGTTGGTACGGCTGAAGAAATAGCAGAAATGATATTAGACTTTGAAAGTATAGCCAGAATATTACTTGGACTTAAAAAACTCAAGATAATAAGCTTTGGTCCAAGACCTCAGGACTTTCTTACATGTAATTCGCCTATAAAACCTCTGTATGATTTAGGTATAGAAATAATGGAAAATTCAGAGTTAGATCTTTTCGAAGCTTTTAATAATCATGAAAATGATTCAAGGATATCAGAAGTAGTTAAAAATATGGAAAAAGAATTGGGTGATGGAAACAGATATTCAGGAATACTGCCCAAACTTGCACAGTATGAGCTCACATTGAAAGATTGGATGGAGCAGAACCTTGGTGCATCTGAATTTGCGATCTTTGCTAATAAATGTTGGCCTGCCTTCCAAACTCAATTTGGGTTTGTACCTTGTTATGTGAATTCAAGGTTTGCTATGAGAGGAATACCCATATCTTGCGAAACAGATATATATGGTGCCTTGAGTGAATATATAATTACTCTTGCTACTAATTTGCCGGCTACATTACTTGATATAAACAATACAGTACCGAAGGATATGTATGAAGAGAATGTAGAAAAGGTAAAGAATTATAAACTAAACGATCTATTCATGGGGTTCCATTGTGGAAATACTCCCATTTGTTATATAAAAAATGCTGAAATGAAATATCAATTAATTATGCATAGATTGCTTGAGCCAAATAAGGACCCTGATATTTCCAGGGGTACCCTTGAAGGAACCATAATTCCTGGAGATATTACACTGTTTAGACTGCAAGGTACAGCTGATTATGAATTGAGGAGTTATATTGCTCAAGGTGAAGTACTTGATATAAATCCGAAATCCTTTGGAGGAATTGGTGTATTTGCTGTTAAAGAAATGGCCAGGTTCTATCGCTATATACTTATTGCAAAAAGATTTCCCCATCATACAGGTATAGCATTTAAACATACAGGCAAGGTTTTATTTGAAACTATGAAGATGTTGGGTATAAATGATATAGCTTTTAATCAACCTTCAAATCTAATGTATAGGAACGAGAATCCATTTTCCTAAATTTTAAGGTTGAAAATATTATAAGTATGAATAGCAAATATTTGGGCTCTTAAAAGTGACGAAGTAAAAAAAATAGAATATACAATTTATTTTTTATTCATTTGGAGAAAAGCAAAAATGATAAAACCCGATAAGTATTTACCAAAATATTATCAACTAAAAGAATATCTAAAGCAGATGATTCAAAATGGAGATATTATTCCGGCGCAAAAGTTGCCTTCAGAAAGTGATCTTGTCCGTCAGTTTAAAATAAGCAGACATACTGTTCGTCATTCTTTTAGTGAGTTAGAAAATGAAGGATGGATATATAGAGAACAGGGGAAAGGTACTTTTTGCGCTTACAGAGGAAGTAAAAAAGAGCAGAAAATAGCTGTTCTAACCACATATATTTCTAACTATATTTTTCCCTATATTATTAGAGGTATTGAGGAAACATTGTGTGAATCAGGTTTTTCATTTAGTATTGCCAGCACAGGCAATGATAAACGCAAAGAAGAAGAATGTATGAAAAGATTCTTAGAACAAGATATATCTGGTATAATTGTGGAGCCGACAAAAAGTGCTAAACCAAATATCAATCAAAAATACTTTCAGGAACTAGATAAACGCAATATCCCATATATACTATTACATGCCACCTATCCTGATTTAGATTCTGCATATGTAATTATGGATGACGAAAAAGGTGGCTTTATTGCTACACAATATTTATTAAAGCTAGGTCATAAAGATATAGCTGGAATATTTTTATCTGATGATTTACAAGGTATAAGACGACAGGCCGGTTTTTTGTCTGCTTTAAAGAAATACAATATTACTATAAATAATGAATTTTTAGGCAATTATAAAACTGAGCAGATGTTTTCTTTCCCATACAATTTTACTATAAACTTATTGAAAAAGAAAAATCGACCAACTGCTATTGTTTGTTATAATGACCAAATAGCTATTCAGGTTATGGAGGCTATTCGTCGTAGTAACTTAAAGATTCCTGGGGATATTTCATTAGTAGGATACGACAATTCAAATTTAGCAGTTGCTACTGAGGTAAAATTGACAACTATTAATCATCCAAAAGAAGAGATGGGCAAACGGGTTGCACGCATGATAGTGGATATGATTAATGGAAAGGTAAAGAAGCCGTGTTTTGTGTATCAACCGGAGCTTATTATA
>SOIY01000121.1 GCA_004376785.1 Candidatus Stahliibacteriota bacterium
CAGGCGGGATAAATTTGTTTGGTTTATCTTCAGCGAAGCGTGTCTTCAATCCGCCTTGTGCGGATATATCTCCAGCCAAAGGCGTGTCTTCAGTTCGGCTTCGGCGAACGTGTCTCCAGCCAAAGGCGTTACTCCCACACTCCTTACGCCTTACGCTATTTCCTTTCCTGTCCAGCAGTAAGTGCATAAACTTTGTTCTGGCAATCCCGTCGCACCAAGCATATCTTCGAGTCTCTGATATCTCAAAGATGTTACATTCAAATCTTTTTCCATAAGCTTTTTCATTTTCTTATATTCTTTTGAATCAGGATCAAGATACGGGTCTACATCCTTAATATGTTTACCACTATGCATTCGTTTAAGTATTCTTCTTGCAAATAACTCATCCAATTTTCGTGTAGAATACAGAAACTTACATGGAAACATAAGAGCAGGACAGGCAGATCTTGCATGAATCTCCTTTGCTCCAGCATTCCATAATTTAACGAGCAAAAAATTCTTTAATTGCGTTCCCCTCACGATTGAATCTTCGGTTATCACCATCTTTTGTCCCTTTATCAAAGCATCTGCTGTTACCTGCTTCATTAAAGCCACAAGATCCCGAGTCTCCTGCGAAGGCGGCACATAACTTCTTGCCCATCCAGGAGTATATTTGAGTAATGGTATTCTTACTGGCACACCAGATTCGTGCGAATAGCCGTGCGCATATGCAGTTCCTGAATCTGCAACTCCGGCTACGAAATCAATTTTGACATTGTCTCTCTTTGCAATAATCCTTCCAGAATATTCTCTGAATTCCTCCACATTTTTTCCTTCATATTCTGAAGCAGGAAACCCAGCATACACATATAGAAAAGTACACAACTGAAGAACATTACCAGGCTTTTTTATCTGTTTTACTTTATTTCTGCTTAACAGAATGATTTCGTCAGGTCCTAAAAATTTCTTTGTTTTAAATCCGAGATTTTTAAAAGAGCATGTTTCAGACGCAACTATATTATCGCCATTTCTTTCACTTAGAACTAAAGGACTTCTTCCGTACTTATCTCGTGCCGCATAAATCCCTTCTTTACCAAGAAGCAACAAAGATAACGAACCATCAATTTGACTATGCATATATTGTATGCCATCTACAATAGTCTTTCCTCTATTTATTAATTTGGCTGCCAACTCTATTTGATTTACTTTACCATTTGGCATCTCGGAAAAAACCACTCCTTGTTCGATCAATTGCTTGGCGAGTTTATTTTGATTATTAATATAACCTACACCGCATATGGCATATTCCCCGAATTTTAATCGCATTATTAATGGTTGTGTATCTCTATCACTTATTACGCCAATCCCGGTATTCCCGCGCATATTTATAAAATCAATATCTTCTGAAAATCTCGATTTAAATTGTGCTTTTGCTATACTGTGAATTTTTTTATGTGTTCTTTTACCATCTGATATCGCAATCCCTCCATATGATGTGCCAAGGTGGGAATGATAGTCTGTGGCATAAAATAAATCTTCTTTGCAATCTTTCTTTGATATAATGGCGACAATACCACTCATGGTTCATACCTCCTTGATTTTAACACTTAAAACACTATATATAGAGGAATACGTTGACCTAATCACACTATAATATACTCACAATTATTGAATTGTCAAGGGGTAATTATGCTCTATGCTTCACGCCTGATGCAATACGCTATATACCTTACGCTGTGTGCTTTTTTTACTCAATAAGTTTTATCATTTTTGCAATTAGTTCTTCATTATTTCATCCCCATTTAACATTACAATACTTTCACAAATACTATTTCCTTTTCAGTTTCCGTCTAATTAAATCAAAATACTTTTTGTAATATTTTTTTGCTATATAAATCCTCATATCATCCTCAGTGCTGTACCAGCCGCGTTCTGTCTGTTTTTGTACAGAATATTTCAGTCTCACTTTAGTTGTATTTTCTGCAACTCCTTCTAACGTAGCATTAATTTTTCTGCGAACGTCCTTATCAACCTTCCACTTTGTGGTAATTGAACCAAGCCATTCATCTGCATTTTCTATATAATATTCTTTATCATGGAAAACCTCAACAATAGCAATAAATACCTTTAGATAAGGTGCTTTAAACAGAGTAGTTTGCATTTTTTCTTTTTCTCTTTTTGATAATGATGCCATTGTAGCAGTACTACATGCACAAATTAAAATGCTTACCACAGCAGTACAGGTTGCAGAAAAGAATCTAATCATTGAAATTCCTTTTGTACATTACAACAAAATATTTTGTTTGTCCAGCTTCAGCAAACGGGGACGGTTAATCAGCTTTTTCTTTTTTCTCCTGTTCTTTTGCATAGTATACTAAAAAGCGTCCTAAGCGTTTGTATCCTGCTTTGAGATACCATTTTTTTATCCAGGCTGCGGCAAGGCGTCTTGTTTCTTCAGGAAGCGTTTTAAAATCTTCCTTTGCCTGTTCTGCAGCCTCATCCATACCTGCTAAAATTTGTTTTTGGGTTGCTTTGTCAATCATAATTACCCTCTTTCAGATACAGAGACACTCCTCCTTTATTATTTAGTTCCTTTAGCAATAATATTAACATAATCTGTGAAAAGATATTTTTTGTATCGCTGTTTTCCAGTTAACTCCTTTAGAATGCCAATTTTTTCAAATTTATTAACTAATTGGCTCCCTGTATCTTTTGATACTTTCAATTTTTTAGTTATATTTCTCACATCAATAATTGGTATTTTGAATAGCAAATCAATAAGTTTCACAGCATAAATGCTGGAGATCGAGTTTTCATAAAGTTTTGTTATCAAATATTCTTTTAATGTAATTATTTTTCGGGCTGTAGCCCCAGCCTCATCAGAAATCTCACGGATGCCCTTTAGAAAAAATTTTATCCAGTTTTCCCAGGCACCTTTAAGCCGCACTTTCATTAATAAATTGTAATATTGTTCTCTATTCTTTTTTAAATAAAAACTCAAATACAAAAGTGGTCTGGATAATATCCCTTTACTAAAAAGATAAAATGTGATAAGAAGTCTTCCAATCCTTCCATTCCCATCCCGAAACGGATGGATTGTCTCAAATTGTGCATGAATTAAAGAAGTTTTTACCAACGGTGGAATTTGGTCATGTTTATAGAAAAATTTTTCAAGGTCTTTCATTGCAGATAAAACCTTATCAGGAGGTGGCGGTACAAATATCGCCTCGAGTAAAGAAGCGCCGGACAGACCTATCCAATTTTGAGATCTTCTAAATTCTCCAAGTGCCTTACCACTACCCCTTGTGCCTTTTATCAAAATCTTGTGAATATCTTTTAATAACCGTAATGATATGGCACTTTTTTTGAGTTTAATCATTCCGTAGTTTAGAGCCTTAATATAGTTTATTACTTCTTTTATTTCTTTCACATCATCTTTAGGTGTTAAATCTGCCTCGAATTCCAGGATTCCTTCAAGGGATGCTTGTGTTCCCTCAATCTGTGAACTTAAAAGTGCTTCTTTTTTCACATACATGGCAATAAAAAGCTCGGGATTCGGTAGCACTGTCACTATCCCATCCAACCTTGCAAGTGCCCTATCTGCCTCTGATAATAAGGATTGCAATTCGCCATCGTATTTAATGGATGGATCAGGCGGTAATGGTTTAGGTATAAATGCCTTATATCCTCCTGTTTGAATAACCATTTTTCCAGCGCGTTCATTCATAAATTACCCTTCATTAACATATATTATGTTCTCATCTCTAAGTAAGATAATCCAGACTTAAAATGTTAAGCGTCTTTTTAAGTAAGGCTAACCTGACTAAAATAGTGAATCGCAATATAGGTAAGCTAAACCTTACTTATTCTCTACATTACTTTATCCATTTTATGTGTGTTTGTCAATACTAATCACTCAGCAACAGGCACTAAGCACAGGGAAACGTGTTAGTAACCGCTGTTACCTAAGGTGTATCAGTAACCTGAACAGTCTCAGTCTGGCTGAGCAATTTACGATACACATAAGCAAAGGCAATCATGGTCGTTGGAATAGTGGCGAATAAACCGACAAATAAACAGAGAAATCCAAGTATGTTTATGCCCACCATTACTAAACCAAACCCGAGTAATTTCCATTTCACTTGATATGTGATCTTAGAACTCTTCTTTAGTGCCTCTACAGGACCAAGTTTTTGGTCAACTATACAATAACCAAAAAACTGAAATTTTATGGCCCAGTAAATTCCCGGCACGATAAACAAAATAATACCTGCTGCCACGATCAAACCATTCAATATTGAACTGCCAACATATCTCCAGAAATTACCCTGAAAGCGAAAAAGCTCGGCAAATTCAGGTTTCTCATTCACCAAGAACTTCAAGGCAATCTTGATCAATCCTATAGAGATTATTACATCTACAATCAAATGCAAAATCCTGAAGAGAGCAGCAAGCCCGGAGTAATTATCTTGTAATCGATTTGCAATAGCTTGTGGAATACCAGTAACCAACCAGGCAACTATTAAAACACCAACAAAAAACCAGAGATTGGCTTTCATTATATTCCAGCCATATTTTATTGCTTCACCTATTAAAAAATCTTTTTTCGTCATTATTACCTCCTGAGTGCTAAAAACACTCTTTTATAATCCATTAACCAAGGATCAAGGTTTATATGCATAGTGCTTTATTATATAATAAATCCTCTTTAATGTTGTTGATTGTAAATTGTCTATGATAAGTGTAATGGTCTTATCTTTATCAGCGAAAGTCTTACCAACAAAAGGACCTTTGGAATCAATCTTTCTTTGAGTGATGAGTGAACCGTCCTCATCCTGCAAAAAAATTATTACATCTTTTTCCTGGGCAGTTGCCACACAAACAACCAGAGTATTTTTTGATAAATTAGTGCTTATTTCCTTTGTTGTATTAGCTTCAATCACAATAGTTGTTTCAATTTCTAGCTCAATAGTGGCTGGTTTGAGAAATCCGTCTTCTTGTATAATCGGACACGGTACATGTACTGCACCACCTTCCCACATATGAGTATGATACCCGAATAGGTTTCCTGCGTCATCAAACGTAATTTCACCAGGCAATGGTTCTGAAATTTTTTTAAATTGATTGTTTTTAAATCCATATATTTCTGTAACACAATTACTATCCGGCAACATCACAACGGCGATTTCCTTACCTCTTATACCATGGTGAAAATCGTTTACCATGATATCTACAAGGCATTCTACATCAGAAACAAGTGTGTGCCTTCTTCTTTTGCAGCATTCAAATTTATTAACCACAACGACGGATTCTAAATCCATTATTATCTTATCATTAATACCATCGTCAGTAACATCAGCATGTATAGTTTTGCTCTCTGCCAATGAAATTATGAGTAATAAAATAATAAATAGCAACATACGTATATTAATATATCTCAAAGTCACCCCCATTTTCCAATCAGTAAACAGTAGACACTAAGCAGTATGCACCAACTACTTTACACCTAATAAACTTAAAACACGAAGAAGGTATAAAAACCCCATGTTTCTCCCCAATCCAGAGGCTCCTATACCTTCTCCGTTCACTACGAAGGACACAATACCTTCTCTATTCATAATAATAATATATATATATTCTGGCTTGTCAAGGCCAAAATTTGAGTTTTCTGAAAAAGATCAGAAATCTCGAATTGAGGTATTAGTAACTTTCACTTATCAATGCATATTTCAGGTATAAAGAAATAATGTGGTCAGTGATTTGCTCTTCAGGATCTACATCTGTTTTTGCCCATTTATAATTGTAAGCAAGATCAATTCGTGTATTCCTGAAAAAATTAATGCCAAATCCACTGGTGAGCGTATTAGTAATAATACAATCGTCAGCATCAATTATGTCATCCAGATCAGGATCGAATTGACCATAATTATAGCCGGCTCTAATAAAAAAGTCTTTTATCAAACCGAACTCAGCACCTAATTTTATACTCATATCACTGGACCTGAGCGTTTCCTCAAACAGTTTATCTTCAGCACGAATAGATGTATACAATCCTTCAATTCCAGCCTTTACTATATTGAGTATCACACCTGCCCCACCGCCAAAAGTGTAATTTTTATATGCAGTCTCAAACCATATATTATCAGTATTATCAGTATACACAGGTTTTTTATAATCGTATTGTACAAATCCTGTGATGCGAATAAAAGAAGGCGCAAATAGTATCTGCGTTTTAGCAGCAAGACCTTCAATCTTTAAACCACCAATATCATTACCATCATAAGAACCTCCAAGATTCACCCATTTATAGTCTAAGGCGCTTACCCAGGTTATGTTGGGAAATTTAACCAGAGAGCCAAATGAAGGCGATAGAGCATGCCCAGTAAATCTTTCCTTAAACTCTCCTCCTTCCCAGGTATGTGTATAAGTAAACATTGGATAGTGATAATCAATATTCATGCCTAAACTTACGACTTCATTATTGTAACTCATACCTAAACCAGCGCCAAGAGGTGTCAGATTAATTTTATCTTCTTTGTCAGCAGAAGTAAACGCACCACAGAATCCATCACCTGATAATCCATAAGATAAATTATCCGAAATCGACTTTGAATATACTATGGCTAATGAAGGTGTTCTTATTACATCGCTTCCTTCAACATCAGCAAAATCACGGCTCAAATGAGAGTACCCGGCATACACACCCCATGCCTGAGGCTTTGATGCGTTACCAAAATAATCATAGCTCTCTTCTATCTGTCTTGATACATAAATCAATTCACAGGGAACCAAGTTAAATTGCGGTATTACTGCATAATAAGAAACTGCCTCAACTGGTGCATAATCAATAAGTCGCCGTGGTACTGCTTGTCCAATTGCAAGGTATGTTAAAGAATCCTCTTTCCAGAATTCCTTCAGACCCGAGGCGCGTAATCCCACAAACGAAACCGAATCATTCCTTAAAAAACCTGCTGGTATTCCGGCAAAATCATATAAGTCTAATTTATGAAAATCGTCCTGGAAAATAAGTGATAGATTACCCATACCAGAAAATCTTACATCACCCGCATAACCCATATTGAACAGTAAAACAAAGATGAAGCTAATGAATATAATATTACATTTATTCATAATACCTCCTTTATTAAGTATATACAGTTGCTAAAATATGTCAACCCTTGACAGTCAACATATTCTATATAAAATACCAATATGCCTAATAAGGTTGTGGTTCATTATTTAGATGGGAAGGTGGAAAGGGGGTATACAACTGATTTCCAACCCAATAAAGAGGTTTTTCATCTTGTAGTTAAGGATAATGGTGAAAAATCGATATTAGTCAAAATACTCAATCTTAAAGCAGTCTTTTTTGTTAAAAAGCTGAATGGCTTAAGCAAAACCAGGTCTAAGACAAAGAGAAACTTTGAAGAAATTAAGGACAAAAAATTGATTGGCAAAAAGGTAAGGGTTAAGTTTACTGATGGTGAGATATTATGCGGTTTGACCCTTGGATATTCAGCAGATCGCCGAGGTTTTTTCTTTACTCCGATTGACACTGAAGGTAATAATGAAAGAATCTTTGCGGTTCTAAACGCAGTAAAGGACATAACATTTTATGAATAATACAATAGGTAAAATAAATCTTTCCGGCATTAAAAAATTTAAGTCAGGAAAGGTTCGCGAGATATTCGATTTAGATAATGCATTTTTAATTGTTGCTACAGACCGAATCTCTGCATTCGATTATATTCTCCGCACATTAATTCCTCACAAAGGTGAAATTCTTAATAAACTATCTGTGTTCTGGTTTAAAGCAACAGAGAGCATTATCGAAAACCATTTCATCACCGATAATATCGAAGAATATCCTGATGAATTGAAGGAATACAGAGAAATGCTGGAAGGCCGCTCAATGCTCGTTAAAAAAGCAAAACCAATTGATGTTGAATGTGTTGTCCGGGGATATATTGCAGGCTCAGGCTGGAAAGATTACCAGAAAACAGGACTTGTTGGCGGCATAAAATTCGATAATCTCAAACAGGGTGATAAACTTCCCTCTCCCCTGTTCACACCAGCAACAAAATCTCACACTGGCCATGATGAAAATATACTTTTTGAGCAGATGAAAAAAGTTGTGCCTGAAAAGGATGCTGAATTTATTAAAGATAAAAGTACTGAACTGTATAATTTTGCACACAATTATGCGCGTGAACGTGATATTATTATTGCCGATACGAAATTTGAATTTGGCAGATTAGATAATAAAATTATCCTTATTGACGAAATATTTACACCAGATTCAAGCCGTTTCTGGGATCCTGAATTATATAAACCAGGTGGTTCTCAAGCATCATTTGACAAGCAGTTTGTCAGAGATTATCTCTTGAGTACTGACTGGGATAGAAATTCGCCACCACCTGAATTACCACCTGATATTGTAGAAAAAACCTTAAAGCGGTATAGAGAAGCACTGAAAAGACTTATTTAATCCGCCAATTGATCCCATTACCTCCCATTAAAGACGTATGACAACGCCGTAATACAATACGGGCCCTGTGAAATAATTGAAAAGAACTTATTATTGAGCAAGAATATGGATCCAACAA
>SOIY01000299.1 GCA_004376785.1 Candidatus Stahliibacteriota bacterium
AAGGTACTGAAGCAGTCCACCTGCCTTCATTATCTCCATTTCAAGTGATGAAACAGGCTTTCCCTTATACACCTTATTCTGCGTAATATTTTTGATCTCACCATTTTCAATATTGACTTCTAATACATCACCTTTCTTCATCTTCTCCACCTGCCCCAGCTCAAGAATCGGTAAACCAGTATTAACCGCATTTCTATGAAAGATTCTGGCAAACGACTTAGCAATAACAACAGACACACCTATACCTGTAATTGCTACTGTTGCGTGCTCACGTGATGAACCACAGCCAAAATTTTTACCAGCAACAATAATATCACCTTTTTTTACGTGTTTTATAAAATCTTCACCATTATCAACACCTTCCATTGCATGCTTAGCCATTTCTTTTTTGTCAGTCAAAGGCAAATACTTTCCTGGATAAATCTGGTCAGTATCCACATCATCACCAAAGAGCCAAGCTCTTCCGCGGATTGACGCGGATTGCGACGTAGACTGACGCGGATTAGACATTAGAAAACCTCCGTTGGATCCCTGATTTCGCCAAATAGTGCTGTCGCTGCCGCAGTTGCTGGTGAAGCCAGATAAACTTTTGCGCCTTTACCCAACTTGCCAATAAAATTCCGATTCGAGGTTGAAACCATTACTTCTCCTGGAGCCAGAATACCTGGATGTCCTGTTGTACATAATGCACAACCAGGATTCGTCACAACTGCACCACTCGAAAGAAAGATTTCATAAAATCCTGCCTCAAGTGCCTGTTTAGTAACTTCCATAGTCGCAGGTACTATAATAAGCCTCACACCTTTTTTAACCATCTTCCCCTTTAGAATCTCTGCTGCAATCTTCAAATCTTCAAATCTCCCATTAGTACAAGAACCAATAAATACCTGATTTACCTTTGTCCCGGAAACCTCTGTGACTTCCTTCACATTATCAGGTGAATGCGGACAGGCAATCTGGGGTTTTAAATTATCCACTGAAAACTCATAAACCTTTTCATATGTAGCATCAGAATCTGGTGTTATTGCTTCTACCTTCTCTTTTGTCCGGGATTTAATAAACGCCATGACTTCTTCATCAGGTTCAATAAAACCAATATCTCCTGACATCTCTGTCACCATACTCGTCATTGTTATACGTTCGGAAAGATTCATTCTCTTGACTGTATCACCTGAAAACTCAATTGCTCTATTTAAAGCGCCATCAGTCTTCAACTGCTTGACTATGTATAATATTACATCCTTAGCAGTAATAAAGTTTTTTAATTGTCCTTTAACAATAATCTTTATTGTTTTAGGAACACAAAACCAGAGTTTGCCTTTGTACATTGCACCTGCAATATCTGTTGTACCCATACCAAAACCAGCAGCACCTGCAGCACCAAGAAGATTCATGTGGCTATCTGTGCCAACAATAATATCCCAGGGTTTTACCAAACCACTTTCTAAAAGGATATGCTGTCCTACACCAGTATTAACATCGAACAATCTGACTCCTTGCTGAACAGTAAAATCTCTTAAGAATTTTTGATTGACTGCTACTTTCTCATTGCGCGCCGGGATGTGTAAATCAAAAGTTATTGCCACCCTTTTTTTATTAAATACAGGGTATTCACCAAACATCCCCTGATATTCCTGTATTACATTTGGTCCACCAAAATCGCGCATTGCTACAAGATCTAAGTTTACCCATATATAATCGCCAGGTTTAACATCTTTACCAGCACCACGCGAAAAAATTTTCTCAATTACCGTCATCACACAGATTCCGCAGAAAATATAACCAACAGATTACACAGATTTTTTCCAGTTTTTCTATACCTGTCCTTCGTATATGCGATATTTTTTGTATATTTTGCCGCCCATTTTTATGATTGTGTTATTGGTTGAATGATTATCTTCAAGTGTCCAGGACAGCTCACCACCAATATAACCGAGTTTTTGACCCGCCCTGAAGGATTCAAGAAATAAAAGAGATTCCAGCCCCATCTTTCGATACTTCTTACGCACTCCCATTATCATTAATCTTCCTTCCTTAATTTTTCTCTTGTAGTAAAGGAATTTTAACATCTCAATCGGTCCAAAGCGTCCATTCAATTTTTTCAGTACTACATTATAATTAGGTAAAGTGAGTGAAACTGCAACTGGAACATTGTCAATTTCAATAATTATTACGAGTTCAGGAATAACCAGAGGTTTAAGCTTTTTGGCAAGTGCATCAAATTCTGCATCAGTCACTGGCACAAAACCCCAATTGCGACTCCATGCATCGTTATAAACTTCTTTAATCTTTTTGACCTCGTTTGCAAAATCATTGAGGTTAACAGGTCTTACCTTGATGTCCTGTATTCTTCTGCGGACAATTGAACATAACCTTTCGAGATACTCCAATGGCGCATCTTTTGAATCCACATAAAAAGCATTTAGATCTTTTGCCTTTATAAGTCCTGCCTTTTCACATAGTTGTGAATAATATTCGTAATTGTGCAGCATCATTATAAATGGTGGTGAATAAAATCCCTCAATAAGAAGTCCGCATTCATCATTAGTTGAAGGATTCACTGGACCAATGAACTTAGTCATCCCTTTATCCTTGTGAAACAACCTTACATGGTCAAACATGGCGCGCGCAGCATCTTCATCATCATCACATTCAAAAAAACCAAAATATCCTGTCTTTTCATTCCAAAATTCAATGTAGTTATAATCTACAATAGCACAGATTCTTCCTGCAATATTTTTATTACGATACGCCAGAAACATCTCCCTTTCAGCATGTTCCCAGAACGGATTCTTGTTTTTATCAAGCAAGTGATACACATCTTGCTTTAGAGGTGGTATCCAGTAACGATTTTCTTTATACAACTGATACGGATAATTGACAAAAGTTTTTAATTCTTTTTCAGTTTTTACGGGAATTACGCTTATCATTTTTTAGCCAATCCAAATTCTTGAGCACAACGATTGAATTCATCCAAAACTATACCAATATCGTCATCTGTATGAGTTGCCATGTAACTGGTGCGGATTAATGCTCGACCTGGAGGTGTTGCCGGTGATATAACAGGATTAGCAAAAATACCATTAGCCATAAGCATCTTCCAGAATCCAAAGCATTTGTCATCTTCTCCAATAATAACAGGAATAACAGGTGACTCACTTTCGCCAACATCCAAACCAATTTCTTTAAAGCCTTTGAGCACCTTTTGGGTTATATTCCATAATTTCTTACGCCGTTCAGGCTCGCTCTTGATTATATCTAATGCCATCTGGGCACTTGCAACTGAAGCTGGAATCATACTTGCAGAAAATATTAATGATCTTGCTGTGTGTTTAATATGAGTGATAACATCCTTTTCTGCGACAACAAAACCACCAAGAGAGGCAAACGCCTTGCTAAATGTTCCCATGATCATATCAACCTCATGAAGCAGATTAAATTGCTCACATGTACCTCTGCCCTTTTCACCATGTACACCTACACCATGAGCATCATCAACAAGAAGACGGGCATTGTATTTCTTTTTCAAACGTACTATTTCAGGTAAATTTGAAAGATCGCCTTCCATACTGAAAACACCATCAACAATAATCAATTTTCCTCGATTTTCTGGCAATGTCTTTAAAATCCTCTCTAAATCTTCCATATCATTATGCCGATACTTTTTTACATCAGCAAAGGACAGACGACAGCCATCAATAATAGATGCATGGTCCTGACGATCAATTATTAGAATATCATCCTTACCACTTATTGCAGAAATAATCCCCAAATTGGTTTGAAACCCTGTTGAAAAAACAATAGCATTATCCTTTTCAAAGAATTCAGCTAAATCATTTTCCAGTTTGATATGGATATCCAGAGTGCCATTAAGAAACCTTGAACCAGAACAAGTTGAGCCATATTTTTTAATTGCATTGATCCCTGCCTCTTTCATCCGTGGGTCTGCAGCAAGGCCTAAATAGCCATTAGACCCTATCATAATAAATTCCCTGCCATTAATCATTACCCTGTGGTCCTGTACTGATTCTATAGGTGTAAAAAAGGGATAAATTTCCATATCATGTGCTCGATTTACTTGTTTAACTATAACGTTACATTTTTTGAACAAATCCATAAATTATTATATTTATATTTTTTGTGAAGTCAACAATATTAATACGCAGGATCACTACGTTCGCAGTATCGCTGCGCTCGCCTTAAAATGCATTTCCTGCGAATCCCGCTCCTTTGAAAAAAAGCGGGACGATACTGTAAGTGCCAAATTTCTGGCACGATCCTGCATTATCTAACTATGTTCCTCAAGAACCATTTTAAATCGAAAATCTTTTCTATTTCTTTCTTACTAAGATATTTCCTAACTTTTTTATCATACAAAACAGTCTCCTTGAGTCCTTTTCTTGCTTTTATTGACTCAAAACTGCGGCTCTGGACTGTTTTATATGCCTCGCCCCTATCCATGCCCTTTTTTACTAATCTGTTCATTAAATTCTGTGATGCATAAACCCCAAAACTAGAATTGATATTCTTCAACATCCTTTCTGGATAAACATTTAAACCTTTTAATACCCATATCATCTTCAGTGTAATATAATGTGTAAGATGAAAGCTGTCCGGAAAAATAATTCTTTCCACAGAGGAATTTGCCAAATCCCTTTCATGCCAAAGAGTTATATTTTCATAGGCAGGGATTAAATAACCACGTAAGACCCTTGCCATACCACATATACGTTCACAAATAATTGGATTTTTCTTGTGTGGCATTGCCGAAGAACCTTTCTGCCCTTTTGTAAACGGTTCGGTTACCTCATTTATTTCAGTACGCGAGAGGTTTCTTATCTCGGTTGCAATACGTTCAAGCGCACATGCATAAAGCACCAAATTTGAAAGCAAGAATGCAAATCTATCCCTGGGTAAAACCTGGGTCGATACAGGTTCTGGTTTCAATCCTAATTTTTTCATCACCTTTGTTTCAATTGTTGGAGATAACATTGTATAAGTACCCACAGCACCCGACAATTTACCATAAGATATTTCTTCTCTTGCTTTTTTTAAACGCTTATAGGCCCTGTTTATCTCCTCATACCACGACGCAACCTTATAACCAAATGTAATCGGTTGGGCAAATATACCATGTGTTCTACCCATCTGAGGTGTATTTTTATACTTTAAGCATATCCTTTTCAGTATTTTAAGTAATTTTCTAATCTCATTAAGGATAACATCAATGCTCTCAAGAATAATTAATACAAAGGCTGTATCAACGAGGTCATATGAGGTAAGTCCAAAGTGTAACCACTTTCCTTGTTTACCCAATTTTTCTCTTGCCGCCTCTAAAAAAGCGATCACATCATGGTTTGTCACTTTTTCTATCTCATAAACCCTTTCAGGTTTGACTTTGATATTTGAAAGCTTCTTACTAAGCCCCTTTGGAATAATACCGGCTTTTTCCTCAACTTCAGCCACAACCTTTTCAACAAAAAGCCATTTTTTTAATTTATACTCATCATTAAATATACTTACCAATTTTTTTGTTTGATAACGTTTAATCATGGTACCTCCACATCACAGTCCTAAATATAACTGAACAATCATTCCGTTACGATCAATGATAACATTGATATTTTTTGAAGCCTTAAAGGCCCTTTGAAAATCATTTTTGGTTCTTATACACATATTCCCTATCTGTAATACCACATCGCCAGGTTTGAGTCCAAGTTTTCTGCCAATCTTATTAGGTTCAACTTTTATCACAACTACACCTTCATTATATCGAAGATTATATTGCTTTTTAAGTCTAGAATCAATGTTCTCTACATATATTCCATATATACCTATTGATTTTTCAGTTCCTGTAGATTGTTTAAATTCTTTAACAATAAAGCTTATTTCTATTGATTTTTTCTTACGAAATAGAGTAATGTTCAATATATCATCAACAAATACATTTGATACGAATCTATCCCAATCTGAAACGCTATTTATTGCACGATTATTCACTGAGACAATCCTATCTCCTTCTTTAATTCCAGCTCCTTGAGTTGAACTTCCAATATCAATATTATTAACCAATACACCAGATATTCCAATTCCCATTGATTCAGCAATTTCTTGTGTAATATCCTGAACCCATAAACCAATCCATGGAGTTCTCACCTCGCCAAATTCTTTTGCCTCTTTGATGAACTTTTTGACATTGTCAATTGATTGAGCAAAACCAATCCCTTCTGAACCGCCACCAGAGCTAAAGATAGCTGTGTTAATCCCTATTACCTGCCCCAGAATATTTACTAATGGTCCTCCTGAATTACCGGGATTTATTGCTGCATCGGTTTGTATCATATCCTTATAGATTCTACTATCACGGGTTGACTTTATTGATCGATTAAGTGCAGAGATAACTCCAACAGTTACCGTAGGTCTTGTATCCTCTAAGAGAAAACCAAAAGGATTACCAAGGGCAATCACCCATTCACCGATCATTAGATCATCAGACGTACCCAGTTCAGCATAGGGTAAATCCCTTACATCAATCTTGAGTAATGCCAGATCATGAGGCTGGTCTGATGCGATTATCTTTCCCCTAAACTGTCTGCCATCTGGTAATGTTATATTTATATCTATAGCATTTGCTATTACATGCTCATTTGTTAAAATATATCCATCAGGAGAAATAATAACTCCAGAACCAAGGTTCTTTATCTTTTTCCTGGTGTAGTATTCCGGAGCATAATCTTTAAAAAAATCGCGAAAAAATTCATCAGCAAAAGGAGAAAAAAATGGAGAAGTAGAAACAATCTTCGTTTGAATAACTGTAATGGACACAACTGATGGACTTATTTTTTGTGACGCCAGTACTATTGCATTAGCTCGTTGTTTTAAAATTTCATCATTAAGATCAACTAATCTGATATTATCAGAATAATAGTGGACTGATTCAGGCTTTAACATGTTGTACAACCTTACTACAAAAATAGTAAGTATTACACCAAAGAAAATGAATAATATATCTCGTTTTCTCATCTATTCTGCCAATCCTTTAAAAACCTCTCGATTCCTACATCGGTAAGGGGATGTTGAATTAATTGCTTAAAAACCTTGTACGGGATTGTAGCAATATGTACACCTGCCAGGGCTGCTTGCCTAACATGCTCCGGATGTCGAACCGATGCAAATATCATTTCACTATTAAAATCGTAATTATTCAATATATCCATACCATCATACACAACATTCATTCCGGGATTACCGATATCATCGAGTCTGCCGAGGAATGGACTGATGAACGATGCACCAACCCTAGCCGCCAGAAGCACCTGATTAGGAGAAAAAACAAGAGTCATATTTACCCTTATCCGTTCTTTTGCTAAAACCTTTGTTGCTTTTAAACCATTAACTGTACAGGGTATTTTTACAACAACATGCTCACTTATTTTACTCAAATCCCGTGCTTCTTTAATCATGCCATCCTTTTCTAAACTTATAACCTCACCACTTACTGGCCCTTTAACAATATCACAAATCTCCTTTAAAATTTTCTTATAATCACCTTTTTCTTTTGCCATCAAACTGGGGTTAGTGGTAACACCATCGAGCACTCCCCAATCAGCAATTTCTCTAATCTGTTCAACATTTGCTGTATCAAGATATAATTTCATTAAACCTCCTTTAACAAATGGTCAATGGGTAAAGGTTTAGAAACTTGAATAAAGAATCCCGCATCTAAACCCAAGCCCTATGTTCCATCTTTTCCAGTATCCAAATCTAATATTTAACCTCTACCAAACACAATCCGTGTGAAGGTGCAAAATAAATATCTTTTATTTTACTATTAAAAACTTCCTTCACATTTCCAGGAGAAAATCTCCCCCGTCCTACATCGTGTATAAAACCCACAATTCCACGAACCATCTTTCTCAAGAATCTATTGCCTTCAATTTTTATTATAATATGTGAATTATCTTCTGTCAAGTTCATATTATAAATTGTGCAAACCGTATTGTCTTTCCCATTATTAGCAGAAAATAATTTAAAATCATGTTCGCCTAATATGTATGGTATAACTTTTTTCATCTTGGTTACATTCAGTTTATGTTTTACAAACCAATTGTATCTTAATTTTAGGGGTGATGGTTCTAATACTATATAATAGTGATATATTTTTGTTTTTGCAGAATACCTGCTATGGAAATCATTGTCTACTACATCGATATCTTTAATATAGACATCATCTTCAGTCAATGAATTTATTCCTTTTTTTATCTGATGAAGTTTTAGATTGGATGAAGTATGGAAGTTTGCTACCTGACAAATTGCATGAACACCATGATCAGTCCTGCCTGCACCAATAATCCTTATCTTTGCATTTAACAATTGTTCTAAAGCATTCTCTATTTCACCCTGTACTGTTCTTGCGTTAGGTTGATACTGCCACCCATAGAAATCAGTACCATCATATTCAATAAATATCCTCAGATTTTGCATCGAACGAATTATAACCTAAAAATCAAAAAAAGCAAGAACCGAAGCATGTTTTTCTGGTTTTTTTGGTTTCTTTAGT
>SOIY01000007.1 GCA_004376785.1 Candidatus Stahliibacteriota bacterium
CATTTATTCCCGTCCTGAAGGGCGAGATATTATTTAGGGGTACGGGGTAAATGTAATAGAAAATTGGTGGGCATTTGAGAGTTCATTATAGACAAAAGAATACCCGATTTCATAATTTTGTATTTCTATAAGTAAACCGCTGGTAAAATCAAAATCAGAAAGACGTAGACCGAGTTCGGCTTCTCCTATTAGATTTTGAGGTCTTAAATATTTTGTACCTAAAAGAAGTCTAATATTTTGATATTTATATAATAATCCAATATTTATTTCTAAATCAGGCAATTTCGATTCGATGAAAATATCTATACTCCTGGGTAAAGTAAATTTTAAGCCAAGTGCAGTTGTAAACGGAATCCTGGTGTTTTGTGCGAATTCTTTACCCAAATTATCAACTTTTGCGCCTATGGATATTTTATCAAAGTCTATATAAGAACTAATACCACCACATACACCATAGAGTGTATAATCATCGATTTTTTCGCCAAATGCTTTTATAGATACACCAAACAGACCCAATTTTCGTGCGAGAATTAGACACATATTATACGGATTAAACTCATTTGTTGGTATACCATACTCATTATATCCCTGAATCCCGCCATAATTTAAATAACTTATGCCAATACTATTATTTTTAAAACATGCACCCATTGAAAAAACATTAGTTGAATATAACCATCTGGATAAAGTGCAGTTAACTTTTGTATTTTGGACAAGTGCAGGATTATGAAAGGCAGATAATCCTTCATCAATCATTATTGAAACACCACCTAATCCCTGAGACATGACACCAGGGGATAATTTCAGGAAATAGCTGGAGTTGATAGAGAATAATAACAGAATAATTGTTGTCATAATAAAGTTAGTTTTATGTTAATCAATATAAAGCATCACGTTTATAGAAACATAATGGTTATCAGGAAACCAGGCTATCAGGGAGTGGATATCAGGATAACAGGATATCAGAAGACAAAATCCCTGATCCTTTGATAATCTGATACTCACATCCTGATGTTCTGATGATCTGGTGTCTATACTCACTGCACTATTGCCAGTTTTGAATAGTAATTATGATCATCGTATCTTCCCTTAATCTCGACATGGACAAAGTAGATACCGACTGGTAATTTTCCTCTTCTCAATGTGAAATCAGTTGGACTCTGGGTCTCCGCAGCATATACGCGTTGACCAAGAATGTTTGTAATAGTAATATCTGCCTTCTGAAAATCATCATGCCAGGGAAACCGAATCTGAGACTCTGTTTCCATTGGATTTGGCCAAATCTTTACCACTTCCTTAGGTATATCTTGTTCAATGCCATCAACAATAATCACTGTAACTGGCAAGTGATCTGAAGCATAGTACAGGGCATCTGCAATATCACCGGGCACAGATTGATTATCTCCATGATTTACTGCTAAATTAAAATGATTTTCATCATTGCCACAAATTGTATAGGAACCTGATATAATGTATAAGCTTGTACTATCTAAAAGATTTTGTGAACATAAAATCATATCGAATCGATCATCCAGACCTCCGCCAGCACCACCGTCCTGAAGTTGTTCAGTTCTTGAGGATTGAGTATGTAAGTAAGCAAAATCACTATTCTCATGCCAATCACCAGATGCATTTAAGGGATCAAACAAACGTCCATTATTATTTGCAAGATTATCTGTGAGTGTATGAAATGCTGGCTCATCACTATAATAAATATTAAAATCACCCATTGCCAAAAAATTAGTTCCTGGATCTAAAGAATCGAGGTGATTTCTTAATATTGTGGCTTCTTGATGACGTATCATCTCATTATTTGAACCTTGTGATGCCTTGAAGTGAACTGAAAAGATATAAAATTCTCTTTGTGAATCAATAATCTTTAATCTGTATTCAGCAATGTTTCTGACTGGTGTTGATAAGTATTGGCTGGATAAATATTCTACTTTATCGCTACGAAAAAACAACGCGTTATCTGTATCTGGGCCATCATTAAAAAGCACTGCTTCAAATAGATTATTATGGTAGTTCATAACCGAATCGATGAATAGATCAACTCCATCCTGGCTCTGCATTTCCTGAACCACCAAAATATCAGGATTTTCATAGTCAATAATCTTACGAAAATCATCTATCCTGTACATGCCGATTGCTTCAGGGAAATTGAGAATGTTGTAGGTAACAATCTTAATTGTATCGGCATAAGAGAAAATAGTAAAAACTAAAAAAAATAAAGGCAACAAGATATATACAGATTTTTTCCCGCTTACGATTATGCTCATATTAGGATTAAAATGCTTTTTGAATGTATTTATATATAGATCACTAAACTTGATGGTAAAATTATGGTATAAATACAGCAGCAGCAATAACAGTTGTCCATAGACCGTACTTATCACCGATGGCCGTTTGGGTCGTATTTGTTGTCCTCACAATTTTTGTTGAGATCTTCCATAATTCTTTTCTTTCATCATAGCTTGTATCTGGATCAAAAGGCACGCCGAGCGTAGTTGCTAACATCTGGGCTGCTAAATCTTCTGCTTTATCACCTGTCTTGTTTTCAGTTTCGCCAAATGAATGATATTCTGATAGATAACCATATTGGTTTCTGTCTTTTGGTATTGCAACACCTATTGATGCAGCAATCAGACGGTGGGGTTCATTGGTGCTACATTCTGCCATTACTACATAAACTATTTCTCCTGGTGATAAATAATGAAGTCCCTTTGATTTTGAAAGAACTGGTACTCCTGGTGGTAGAATACTTGAACATCGCACAAGGTTAAATGAAGCTATTCCAGCATTCCTAAGAGTTGCCTCAAAACTTACTAATTTTTCTTTGTGTTTACCAACACCTTTTGTTAAAAATATTTTCTTTGGTACTTGCATCTTTATCCTCTATGGAGCAGACCAGAGTCGAACTGGCGGCCTTCTCGCTGCGAACGAGACGCTCTCCCAACTGAGCTACTGCCCCTTAATTACGCTATTATAGCAAAAAAGATTTCTAAAGTCAACAAATTTAAGCTACTCCTCTATTTCTTTTTCGATTATAGAAATGATATTCTCTACTGTTGCTTTGAGGTCACGGTTTTCGATAACGTATTTATATTCATTTTTATGTTCGAACTCCTCGCGCGCATTAACGAGGCGTTTGTTTATTATTGCATTTTCATCCGTATTGCGTTTTAGGAGTCTCTTTTTTAATTCCCGAATATTTGGTGGGATTATAAAAAAATATAACCCATCTGGATACAGTTGCATCAAATATTTTGCACCTTTCACATCCACATCCATTAGTACATGATGCCCTTGTGCTAAATTATCCTCCAAAAAACGTTTCGGGGTTCCATAGAAATTACCATGTACCTCTGCATACTCGATAAATAAACCCTTATCTATCCACTCTTTGAATTCTTTTTCTGACAGAAAGATGTACTCTTTTCCATTCTTCTCTCCCCTTCTTTTGGGCCTTGAGGTCGCTGAAATAGAAAAACGGATATCTGAACGGTTTTCGAGTATCTTTTTACAGATGGTTGTTTTACCAACACCTGATGGTCCTAAAAGAACAATTAATTTACCCCTATTCATCATTTACTCAATATTTTGCACCTGCTCTCTTATTTTTTCAATTTCTTCTTTTATTAGAATAACAGCCTTGCTTATCTCGAGGAAATTAGCTTTAACACTGAGTGTATTTGCTTCACGTTGCATTTCTTGAAGAAGGAAATTAAGTCTTCTGCCAGGATGATCCTCATTATCCAATGATTCTTTAAAAAATGACAAGTGACTACAGAGCCTCTTGCATTCCTCGGTTACATCTGTGCGGTCAACAGTATACAGTAACTCTTGATAAAATCTTTCTTCATCTAATTCCTTTTTATAATTTTTTACTAAATCAACAAGGCGGTTTTTATACTCCTCATTCCTTTCTGGAATTAATTTTTCAATGTTATGAACATTTTTTTCTATGATACGTCTAGATTTTCTGATTTCTTTAGCAGTATTTTCACCTTCCCTTTTTTTCATTTTCAAAAAGGAATCTATAGCATTTTCTAAAATTGGTTTAAAATCCTTATAAATATGTGTTGAATCTTTTTGATATTGACTGAATTTTATCAGTCCTGGGATCGAAAGTAATGTATTTATGTCTACAGTTCCACTTATCTTATATTCATTTTTTAATTCATCCACAAGTCTCAAATAGGCAAGTAGCAGAGCTTTGTCAACTTCTACTTTACTTGGCAAAATCTCTCTATCCTGTTGGATAAGAACAACAATATGACCTCTTGAAACCTTGCTTTGGATACATCTTCGAATTTCGTCCTCAAATGGTACAAGGCCATTTGGACATTTTACAGAAATTTCCAAAAAACGATGATTGTACGATTTTATTTCAATATCAAATTTAATAGGTGGATACTTAATCTCACCACTTGCACGACCTATTCCAGTCATACTATAAGGCATCTATTCCTCCATTATTATTGTTACCGGACCTCTATTTTCTAATGAAACGAGCATTCGCTCACCGAAGACTCCGCCTTTTGTTGATATACCTAAGCTATTGAGTGTTGAAATGAAATACTCGTAGAGTTTCTTTGCCTCTTCTGGTCCTTCTGCCTCAGTAAAGGAAGGCCTTCTTCCATGTGAAGTATCAGCCAATAAAGTAAATTGAGAAACTACCAGTGCACTGCCATTCACATCTTTAATAGACAGATTAAATTTTCCATTATTGTCTTCAAATATACGTAAATTAACGCATTTCTCAGCTAATTCTTTTGTATGTTCTTCTTTATCACCTTTTTTAATTCCAAGCAGGATCACCAACCCATTTCCGATTTCTGATACTAATTTATCTTTTACAGTAACACGGGCTTTTGAGACCCTTTGAATAACAGCTTTCATAATGTTAGCACGAGATAAATCTCCATACTCCTTTTATTTGTACGGATATCATTGCTTTAGTGTATTTAATATAGCAGTAGCAAATTCCTTTGATGCATCAGGGTTTGAACCAGTAATAATATTACCACTTACCTCAACATCAGCGTCTGTATAATCTGCATCGTATTTTTCAATGTGTTCCTTAACTGTTGGATAAACAGTTGCTTTAATATCCTTTAATATTCCGGCACGGGCAAGGACAACTGGCGCAATACAGATTGCAGCAATAGTTTTTTTTGTTGCGTTGAAATTTTGCACTATTTTATAAAGTGTGGTATTATCCCATAAAATCTTGCAACCAGTGCCACCAACAATAACGAGTGCATCAAAGCTATCTGGTATCACTTGATCAAGCAAAATATCTGGTGTGACTACCATTCCGAGCATTCCTTTAGCAGGTACAGTATCAGTTGAGGCAACAATTACTTTTATCCCAGAATCAGTAAATAAATCATAGGGCTCTTTAAATTCTTCATCACGAAAATCTTTTGGAGCGATCACCATTAAAACTGATTTATCAATCTGTATTCGCTGTTCTGGAGAAACTACTTGTGTTTGCTCTTCTCCCCCACCACAACATATAGTTAAAAGAATTGCCAGAGTAAAAATCCTCTTCATGATTCCTCCTAACAAAACAGATAATAGATTTCGGATACTAGACGCTAGTTCAGGTGATTGTTGACTTTTTCACTAGTATCTAGCCACTAGTATCTAGCCACTGTTTTTATAAGCGGGAGACGGGACTCGAACCCGCAACCAACGGCTTGGAAGGCCGTGACTCTACCATTGAGCTACCCCCGCGTACATGAGTATTATATTAAACTATTCTGAAAAGTCAATAACACATAGAGTGTATGAGAAGACAAAAAGATGGCTAAAAAATAAGGTTAATGACAAAATTTAAAATTTGACATTAGATATTGGGTCTTCAATTGATATTTGATATTCGGCATTTGGAATTCTCTTTTAATAACCCATCTGAATCGGATGACTACAAATCCACTTCATTGACTTTGATGCAAATTGCATTCTTGACATTCAAATCAGGATGGATAAACTAAAGATGGGGAGAATTTATGCTTGAAAAAATCTTTAAATTACAAGAGCATGGAACTAATGTCAAAACAGAAGTCATAGCTGGATTTACGACTTTTATGACAATGGCATATATCATAATTGTAAATCCTGCAATACTTGAGGCTGCTGGTATACCAAAAGGTCCATCCATGGTCGCTACAATTCTCTCAGCCTTTTTTGGAACCCTTCTTATGGGAGTCTATGCAAAACGACCATTTGCTATTGCTCCATATATGGGTGAAAATGCATTTGTTGCATACACTGTTGTCAAAATTCTTGGTTATTCCTGGCAAACAGCGCTCGGCGCAATATTTATTGGTGGAGTGCTCTTTACTATTATAACTATTTTAAAACTCAGGTCCTGGCTTGCCAATGCAATTCCTAAAAGCCTGAAATACTCATTTGCCGTTGGAATCGGGTTGTTTCTTGCATTCATAGGATTAAATGAGGGAGGTATAGTACAAGTAGGCGTGCCTGGTGCTCCAGTGAGGATAGGAGATATCAGAAGTCAGGCAGTGCTTCTTGCCATCGCAGGTATTCTGATTATAGGCATTCTTATGGTAAGAAAGGTAAAAGGTTCAATCCTAATAGGGATTCTTGGAACTACCTTTTTAGCCTTTATTTTTGGTATTGCTAAACCTCCGAGCCAATTGGTAAGTCTTCCTCCTTCTCTCTCCCCCATTTTTTTGAAGTTGAATATTGTAGGAGCATTATCATGGGGGTTTTTTGCAGTAATACTTACAGTCTTTATAATGGATTTTGTGGATACGATGGGCACTCTTATTGGTGTATCTGCTCGGGCAGGCTTTCTTGATAAAAACGGGAATCTACCTGAAATTAAGAAACCAATGCTTGCAGATGCTCTTGCCACTGTGTTTGGAGCATTGGTCGGAACAACTACAGCAGGAACATTTATTGAATCTGCCGCTGGTATTGAAGAAGGCGGTAGAACAGGTCTTACTGCTGTAGTAACAGCGTTTCTATTTCTGATATGCTTATTTTTTGCTCCTCTTTTTACATCAATTCCTCCACAGGCTTATGGAGCTGCACTTGTTATCGTAGGCATGATGATGATTTCTGTGGTTACAAAAATTGATTTTAAGGATTTCACAGAGTTAATCCCTGCTTTCTTTGTGATAATACTAATGAGCTTCACTTTTAATTTGGGTATTGGAATAACCGCAGGATTTGTGCTTTATCCCATATTTAAAGTCGTTACAGGAAAGTGGAAAGAGATACATCCTGGGTTATGGGTTCTTTTTGTTCTTTCTGTTCTTTTTTACATATTCTATCCATACTAATTTAATATTAATGAATAACTGTGAGATAAATAATGAAATCAAAATATAATAAATTTAAAGGTGTTCCTGTTGCACCAATAGCTCTTGTTGCTCCACCAGGTGGTGAGAAACTGGCGAAATTGATTAATAAACATCTTGTCGCAAGACGCCGACATCTCAAAAGAATTCCGCAGTATGCTTCGTACCCTGGTTTTTCTCGAGATTCCTTTATAATTCCATGCTCTTGCCCCAGATTTGCAAATGGTGAGGGTAAGGCTATTTTACACGAATCCATCCGGAGATACGATGTGTTTATTATTACTGATATAGGTAATCATGGATGCACCTTTAAAATGCATGGTTTTGATTGCACTATGAGTCCGGATGATCATTTTCAGGACATCAAGCGAATTGTTGCTGCTATAGGCGGAAGGGCACGCCGGATAAATGTCATTATGCCAATGCTTTATCAAGGCAGGCAACATAAGAGGCAAGGTAGAGAATCTTTAGATTGCGCTGTGGCTTTACGTGAATTAGAATACCTTGGATTGGAAAATCTCGTCACTTTTGATGCACACAATTCACATGTACAGAATGCTATTCCATTACGTGGTTTTGAAAACCTCCATGCAAGCTACCAAATCATTAAGGCGCTTCTTAAAACAGAAAAAAATCTTGTAGTAAATAAATCACACATGCTTGTAGTTAGCCCGGATGAGGGTGCGGTTGACCGCTGTTTATACTATGCTAATAGTCTAAGTCTGGAATTAGGTATGTTTTACAAACGTCGCGACACTTCAAGAATAGTAAATGGGAAAAATCCCATTATTAAACATGAATTTCTTGGAGCAGATGTTAAAGGCAAAGATATATTGATCATAGATGATTTACTTGCTTCAGGACAATCGATTCTTAAAGTAGCAAGCGAACTGAAACGCCGCAATGCCAATCAAATCTACGTTGCAGCCACTTTTGCCCTACTCGATGCTGAGGGTATAAAGAAATATAATGTCGCGTACAAAAAAGGAATTATAAAGCGATTATATTCTACTAACTTAACCCATATAGATAAAAAATTGAAAAAGGCACCGTGGTTTGTTGAAGTTAATGTATCAGAGTTTGTTGCCTATTTTATTGATTGTCTTAATCGCAATGAATCTATTAGCGCGCTTCTTG
Source organism: Candidatus Stahliibacteriota bacterium (assembly GCA_004376785.1). GTDB lineage: Bacteria > Hydrothermota > Tepidihabitantia > SM23-42 > SM23-42 > SOIY01. The sequence continues at coordinate 8,475 of SOIY01000007.1, forward strand.
ATACATCAAGTAAGATTGCCAAATTCTTAAAAAAACATTGAGCAG
>SOIY01000219.1 GCA_004376785.1 Candidatus Stahliibacteriota bacterium
GCAGATATTGACTTTTCACTAATCAAAGATATACTAATTCCATGAAGATAAAGATATTAAACCAATCAATAACAAATTTTCATGGAGATATTATTATTGTAAATTTATTTGAGGGAATAAAATTACCTGGTGGTGCAACCGGTGCTGTAGATAAGGCGCTTGATGGTATGATCACAAAACTTATAAAGAACAAAGAGATTACTGGTAAGCTCGGAGAATGTGTAGTATTACACACATTTGGTAAAATAAAGCCTGATAAAGTTTTGATTGTGGGACTCGGAAAATCAAGTGAATTTGGCTTAGAACAAATAAGAAAAGCATCAGGTGCTGCAGCAAAACAGGCGAGAAAGACAAAGGCGAAAAAAGTTGGCACAGTTGTTCATGGCGCAGGAATCAGAGGTCTTGAACCTGGAGCAGCAGCACAGGCATTAATCGAAGGAACATTACTCGCACTCTATGATTTTAAGGAATATAAGAAACCAGAACAGAGCAATATTGAAGAGTTTTCTGTTGTTGAGATGGACAAACAAAAGAATAAGAGTTTTCAAAAAGGCATTGAAACAGGAAAAATCCTTGCAGAATCTCAGAATATTGCCCGGAATTTAATAAATGAACCTTCTAATAATTTAACTCCAAAAAAATTAGATCAAAGAATTAAATCAATTATTAAAAATGCAGGATTAGAAAAGATTATTGGATATAATTGTTTAAATAAAACAGACATTAAAAAGTTGAAAATGGGCGCATTAATATCAGTTGCCCAGGGTAGTGATAATGAACCGAAATTTATTATTTTAAGAATTAAAAATCCGAAAAAACCATTAATATGTTTGATTGGAAAAACAGTCACATTCGATTCTGGAGGAATATCATTAAAACCCTCTGCAAATATGGGCCTTATGAAAGGTGATATGTCTGGAGGTGCTTCTGTAATAGGTGCAACCCTGGCATTAGCAAAGGCAAAAACTAAACTGAATTTAATGACGATTATTCCAGCAGTGGAAAACATGCCTTCAGCAAAGGCGTCAAGACCCGGTGATGTAGTACGCGCAATGAATAATAAAACTATTGAAATTATCTCGACTGATGCTGAAGGAAGAATGACCTTAGCAGATGCAATCTGCTATGCAGAAAAAAAGAAAGCCAAAATAATCATTGATATCGCAACCTTAACCGGTGGCTGTATTGTTGCACTCGGAGATATTGCAGGAGCAGTCATGGGTAATGATCAAAAACTTATTGATAATCTATTAAGTGTTTCAAAAAATACTGGTGAAAAATTCTGGCAATTACCTCTATTTGAAGAATACAAAGAGCAGATAAAAACCGATGTTGCAGATATAAAAAACTCAGGCGGAAGAAAAGCATCAGCAATAACTGCCGGGCTATTCTTGCAATCATTCGTAAATAACTCAAAATGGCTTCATATTGATATTGCAGGCAAAGAAATAGCTGAAAAAGAGAGCTTTTACACACCCAAAGGCGGCACAGGATTCGGTGTAAGAACCCTGTTTGAATTCTTATGGCGGCTTGACAAAAAGTCTTTTTGATTTAAAATACAATAACGAATGACTGAAAAACTGTCTGATATTATAATTTGTGAAAAATGTGGGCACGAAAATAAAAAAGAAGCCACGCATTGCATAAGCTGCAGTAATCAATTGCGTCGTGATTATTATAAAGGCCTGTGGTTAAAAAATACTATCATTACACTTATTCTCTTTTTATTACCATTTATTATTCTGTTCTATGTTATCAATTTTGAAATAACCATACATTTCGAGAACCAGGTAAAACAAGGACTAAATTATTCAGTTGATGTGAATGCCCAGGCGATTAAATCTTTTCTTGACGAAAGAAAAACAGATTTATTATCAATTGCCAAATTAGATATTACTACCTTAGAACAGATAAATACCAAGGTCACTTTTTTCAATAGCTTTATTATAGAAAAACCCTGGTTTGATTTCATTACGGTTATTGATCCGGATGGTAACCTTATCTTTTCAACAGATAATATAAAAACAAATTTCCAGGATCGTATCTATTTTAAAAAATCGTTAAAAGGTAAATTCTACAACAGCGGAATCTTTCATTCCGATGTTCTTGACACTACGGCAATGATAATATCTTCCCCCTTAAAGAATCGGCAAGGTAAAATTATCGGTGTAATTCTTGCCTCAATCTGTTTAAAGACTTTTTATGATTTAATGGTAGACCTACGTATTGGTGAAACGAGCGAGATTTTTCTTGTGGACCATGAGGGAATCTTTTTATCGCCTTCAAAGCTTGGTGGTAAAGTCCTAAAAGAATATGGACACTATAAAGAAGACCAGAACCCACATTCAGGTATAGGAGGCATCTTGGTCCATCGTGACTATCGCGGTGAGAAAGTTATTTGCGCGTACAAAAAATTCGACGAGCTCAACTGGTATCTTGTTTCAGAAATGGACGTGGAAGAAGCACTTGCTCCAGTAACAAGATTGAAAAATGTAATGTTTTATATCTTCCTCATCTTCGGCTGTTTTCTGCTTTTTTCTTCGGTTTTCTTCTCTAGACAAGTTACAAATCTTCTCAAAACTCTCACCAGTACTTTAAAATCTGCTCTCGATGAAATAAGCCATAAAAAAAATACAATCAATACTATAAATGTAGAGTTAAGAAGACGTTTAAGCGACTGTGAATCATTGAGTAAACAAGTTCGGATCTCAGAAGAATATATCAAAAATATTATAAATAGTATTTCAAGTGGACTCATTGCAATTGATAAAAATTCCAAAATAACCTATTGCAATGATTTTGTCAAAAACTTCTCAAAAGAAAAAGAGATCCAAATGAATTCAGACCTCTACAAGTTATTTCCAATTCTCAAAAATAAAGAAATTAAAAATCAGATAAAAAATATCTTTTCAAAGAAAAAACCTTTTCGTATAAGGAAAATTCCGGTTATCCTGAATAATAATAATATCATCTTAAGTATTGGTGGTTTTCCTATAATGGATATTGATGATATTACCGGCGCAACTCTGTTAATAAACGACATCACTGAACACGAAACAATGCGTACCCAGATGGCTGATTATGAAAAACTATCTGCCTTGAGCCAATTAGCATTAGGCGCTGCTCATGAAATAAATAATCCATTATTAGGAATTACATCGTATATTGAACTTCTGCTTGAAGAAGAGGAAGACGTGGAAAAGAAAACCAGGGCAAAAGAGGTGCTTGATAGCGCCTACAGAATTTCAGAAACAGTTAGAGGATTATTAGATTTTGCCAGACCAACACCGCCTAAATTTACAAAAATAAGCCTGAACAAATTAATATCAGAAACACTTTCATTCTTGCACCATCAACCACTTTTCAGAAAAATCAAAATCGATAAAACCCTGCCTGATGCCGTCCCCCAGGTTACTGCAGATATCAATCAGATAAGGCAGGTTCTTATTAATATCTTTATTAATGCTGCTCAGGCAATGCTTGATGCAGGAACCCTTACAATAATAACAAACAAAGTGAAATTCGAAGAATTAATAGAAATACGAATTACTGATACAGGCGTAGGCATATCTAAAAGTGATATAAAAAGGGTCTTTGAACCGTTTTTCACGACGAAGAAAGGTAAAGGAACCGGTCTTGGACTCAGCATTAGTTACAGTTATGTGAAAAACCATAATGGTGAAATCAATATACAAAGCGAAATCAACAAAGGCACTGAAGTGATAATACTATTGCCAATCAGACAAAAGGATAAGATTCAATCTGAGGTTATTGAATAATGGCTGCATCTATTCTAATTATTGATGATGAAGTATTAACCTTAAATAATCTAAAAAGGGTACTTGAAAAAGTTGGTTATGAAATACTACTTGCTGATTCAGGTGAAACTGGTATAGAGGTTTTTAAAAAACATCGGCCTAATCTGGTGCTTGTCGATTTAATGCTTCCGGGTATTGATGGCATAGAGGTCCTTAAACAGATAAAAGAAACAGATGCGAATACTGTGGTTATAATGATAACTGCGTATGAAATAATTGAAAAGGCAATTGAATCAATGAAATTAGGGGCATATGATTATTTACTCAAGCCATTTAAAATCAGTGATTTAAAGACAAGTGTGGCACGCGCCCTTGAACTGCAGTCTTTAAAAATAAGAATTATAGAAACAGTTGAAACAGAAAGGGAAAAATACTATTTTGATAAGATGGCTGCAAAGAATAAAAAGATGATCGATGCACTAAAAATTGCTCATAAAGTTGCACATTTGGAAAAGACTACAGTTTTAATTATGGGAGAAAGTGGCGTTGGTAAAGGAATTCTTGCTCGAGCAATCCATTATAATAGTCCCAGGGCCGATGAACAGTTTATCGAAATTAACTGTGCGGCAATACCTGAGAACCTTTTAGAAAGTGAACTCTTTGGTTATGAACCTGGTGCATTTACTGATGCCCGACGTCGGAAAATTGGTCTTTTTGAAAAAGCTGACCACGGAACCGTTTTTTTAGATGAAATCGCTGATATGCCGTTATCCCTTCAGGCTAAGATCCTCAAGGTTTTAGAAGAACAATCCTTTGTAAGATTGGGAAGTACAAATCAAATAAAAATTGATGTCAGAATCATTACCGCAACAAACAAAAACCTAAAAAGAGAAATAGAACAAGGAAATTTTAGAGAGGACTTATTCTACAGGCTGAATGTTGTGCCCATAACAATTCCGCCTTTAAGAGATAGAAGAGAAGACATAATACCTCTTGCCCTCACTTTTATTCAGTATTTTAACCATGAATTGCACAGATCCTTCAAAGGAATATCTGAAGATGCAGCCAAAGTTTTATTGGCACATGATTGGCCCGGCAATGTTCGTGAATTAAAAAATGTTATTGAAAGAATAATGGCATTAAACCAATCAGAAGAAATCTTACTTGAACATCTGCCTTTAGAAATAAAATCATCAAAAGCTAAATTTCCTATTTTAAAAGATAGTGTTGAAAAAACAGAATTTATAAGCCTAAATGAATTAGAAAAAAAATACATTAAAGAAGTTTTAAAATTTACTGGAGGTAATAAATCTAAGGCAGCAAAAATACTTGGAATACACCTCACATCGTTATTCAGAAAATTAAAGTCAATAAAATAGATCAAAACAAGGTTTCCATCAATCACCATAGCATTTTGATATAGATTATTGCAAAATGCTATACTTGTAAATTAAAATCCTCGAAATTTCAAGAGATAATTATGGCACAAATATTGCTATTTAATTCAGTAAATGGAGGTTTAAAATGGTAAAAATCAATGATAGCAAAATTAAAGAAAAAAAATACGATCCTTTTATTGAAGCAACACTTCAATATGAAAGAGCTGCAAACATGCTTGACTTAGAACCATGGATTTATAACCGTCTAAAATATCCAGAAAAGGAACTTACTGTTCATATGACAATTACAAAAGACAATGGAAAAATTGCAACATATACGGGGTATCGGGTGCAACATTCTACATTAAGAGGACCTGGAAAAGGAGGCATACGATACAGTCCGGATGCATCACTAAGTGAATGTAAGGCATTGGCAGCCTGGATGACGTGGAAGACTGCAGTTTTAGATCTACCTCTTGGTGGTGCCAAGGGTGCAGTAATCTGTAATCCTCCAAATATGTCTGAGAGTGAACTTGAAAAACTTACTAAAGAATACACCTATGCGATTAAAGACATTATTGGACCACAAAAGGACATTCTAGCACCTGACGTAAATACCAATGCTCAAACAATGGCATGGATATGTGATGCATACAGTCGGCATGTAGGCCATTTTGAACCAGCAGTCGTTACTGGTAAACCACTATGTATTGGTGGTTCAAAAGGCAGAGCAGGCGCTACGGGACTCGGTATGTACTATACTCTACTTGAAACATCAAAGCATCTTGAACATCCGCTCGAAGGAAAAAGAGTCGCAATTATCGGATATGGTAATGTTGGTTCTTCAATTGCTAAATTACTTTATGATTATGGTTGTAAAATAGTTGGCATAACTGATATTTACGGTGGCATATTCAATAAAAATGGCATCAAAATACCAGAGCTCGATAAATACGTTAGCAAAACAAAAACTGTTAAAGGATTTAAAAAATATGATTCTATTACTAATAACGAATTGATTGAACTCAAGTGCGATATTTTGCTGCCCTGTGCAATGGAAGGTATGATAAACAAAAATAATGCCCATAAAATAAAAGCCAAAATAATCTGTGAAGGAGCTAATGGTCCAACAACAACTGAAGCCGATGAAATACTGGTTGATAAAGACGTCTTTATAATACCGGATATCCTTGCCAATGCCGGTGGTGTAACAGTGTCTTATCTTGAATGGGTACAGGATGTTCAAAGGATTTTCTACGAAGAAGAAGAAGTCAAAAATAGATGCTGGAAAATGATGCAAAAATCTTTCTGGGATGTTGTCAGTATTGTAGACAAAAATAAAACAGATACACGTAACGCTGCATACATACTTGCTGTTCAGCGAGTAGCCGACTCGGTGAGACTATTCGGGAAAATCGGAAGAAATTAGATTATTAACTACACGCTAAAAATAAAAGGCTGGGTATATACCCAGCCTTTTATTTATTTACCCCGTTGGATAGCAAACATCCTACGGAGTTGACTATTGCATTTTGCAATAGTGTAAAATTCAACTTTAATGTTGACTCAATCTTAAATATATATATAATAATCCACGAAGAAAGGAGCCAGATGAAATTTATCCCAAAAGAAGTGATCAAGATTATAAATAAGTATCATGTCAAAAAATCGAAATTACTTGCTGTTTTAACTGATATTCAAGCAAAATACAACTGGTTGCCGCCCGATGCCATAAAATTGGTTTCTGAAAAATTGTGTGTTCCATTAATTGATGTGTATGGCGTCGCTTCATTCTATCATGCGTTTAGTTTAACCCCACGTGGCAAGCATATCGTTACTGTTTGTTCTGGAACAGCCTGCCATGTACGCGGCGCACCAATAATTCTTGACCGCGTTCAAGATCAATTAGGAATCTCTCCTGGCTGCACAACCAAGGATGACCAATTCACTTTGGAGACTGTAAATTGCCTAGGTGCCTGCGCTTTAGCACCGATTGTTGTGGTTGACGGGCATTATCATGGTCAGTCAACAACACAAAAAATTGACCTTGTTTTAACTAAATACAAAAAGAAGAAAAAAAGAAAACCCACAAAAAAATCCAGAAAGAAAAAGTGACGCTTAATAAAATAAAAAAGTTTCTAAACGCACAAATCCTTTGCAAACACAGAGATCATAATTGCGATATAAAATATGCCAAGGCTTCTGATTTGATGAGTGATGTTCTGGCATTTTCGCAACCATTTTCAAAACCTGAGGCATTACTTATAACCGGTCTCACAAATAAACACGTAATTAGAACATGTGAAATTGCTGGTGTATGTGCAGTTGTTTTTGTACGAGGTAAAAACCCTTCAACTGAAACAATTAAACTTGCCAAAGACTGTAAAATCGCAATCCTAACAACCAAATTAAAAATGTTTGAAGCCTGCGGTATTCTCTATTCTAATGGCATAAAATCATCATCTATTAAAAAAGGTAAGTAAAAAAACATGCAATCCAAAACAGTCTTCCAACAAAAATACAAGATAAAAGGTGGAGATTTTGTTAATGCAGGCGAATCATCCTGTAAAATAAGAAACATATTAAAAGAAATAGGGATCGATGCCGATATTGTCAGGCGACTTGCAATCGTTGCATACGAAGCAGAAATGAATGTTGTATTGTATGCTAAACATGGTATAATGTACCTTTTTATCTACCCTGATAAAATTTTGTTAAAAATTGAAGATAAGGGTCAGGGTATAAAGAATATTAATTTAGCAATGCGACCGGGTTATTCCACTGCAACCGAAGAAATAAGGGAAATGGGATTTGGTGCAGGAATGGGTTTACCAAATATAAAAAAGAATGCCGATGTATTTAAAATTACTTCTAAAGTAGGAAAGGGCACGGCACTCGAAATTATTATCAATTTGAACGGAAAAAATGGCTGAAATAAGTCCACTTCATTCAATCAAGGTTAATAAAAAGAAATGCATTGGCTGTGTGGCGTGCATGAAAGCATGTCCAACCAAAGCAATAAGGATTCGAAACCAAAAGGCAAAAATTATTTACCAGAGGTGTATTGATTGTGGTGAATGTCTCAGGGTATGTCCTTATAATGCAATTGTTCCGATTACAACAAAACCTTCTGCTGTCGATATATTCAAATATAAAATCGCCCTTCCTTCACCAGTATTATACTCCCAGTTTGGTCATGAAATAATGCCTAATGAAATCCTGATGGTTTTAAAGAAAATAGGTTTTGACCAAGTATATGATGAGGCATTAGCTTGTGAAATGATAAATCTTGTTATTGAAGAATACCTTGACGAAAACAGATCACCACGACCCATAATCTCTTCTACCTGTCCGGTTGTAGT
>SOIY01000182.1 GCA_004376785.1 Candidatus Stahliibacteriota bacterium
AGAATACACGTTGTGTCAAGACGATGAATACAGATGAGCTGCCTGGAACGAAGGCTTGCGTAATCAAAAATATTGCATATAATTTGAACATGCTGAAAAAATTTGTATTAATCGATGCACATTCAATAATATTCCGCTCTTATTTCGCATTTATTAAGAATCCCTTAAGAAATTCAAAAGGGGAAAACACCTCAGGTATATTCGGTTTTTTAAATACCCTTGAAAAGGTCAAGAAGCGCATTGGCTCAGAGTATATTTGCCTTACCTTTGATGCACCGGGAAAAACATTTCGAGATGAAGTATATGAAGAATATAAGGCAACCCGACCACCTACACCAGCTGACATTCCCTTTCAAGTAGAAAAGGTAAAACAAATCTGCCTGCATCTGGGAATACCGAGTTTTGAACTCGAAGGGTATGAAGCCGACGATATATTAGCGACCTTTGCACTAAAGTTGAAGCACAAAGGAGAAATATACATTGTTACGTCAGACAAGGACCTTATGCAGCTGGTCAACGATAAAATCTTCATCTATGATGCATATAAAGACCTGATATATGATCAAGAACAGGTCGTGAAAAAATTTGGTGTGCCGCCAGAACGTGTTGGTGAATATCTTGCCTTGACCGGAGACACAAGCGATAATATCCCAGGCGTTCCTGGTGTTGGTCCAAAGCGGGCTATAGAAATTCTCAAAAAATATCCTGGTTTTGAAGATGTTATACAAAACGAAAAAAGAATAGTTGAACACAGAGAACAGGCATTGCTGTCAAAAAAATTAGTAACGCTTGAATGCAATGTGCCACTCGATATCAAACCACAGGACATTGCAGTACAAGAACCTGATATTGATAGACTCATGCCTATTTTATTGGACCTCGAACTGCATTCATATATTAAGGTTCTGTCAAAAACCTTTCTGCCAGAAGTTGAGTCCAAAAATATTAACAGTATAGCTGATATCAAAACAGGCAGAACAGTCGGAATTTTTTTAGAGAACAACAATAAAATCTATTTATGCACAGATTCCGATAAAGTATATACAATGTCTTTGAATACTGTTAAAGATATATTGTCTGATGAAAATATTGTTAAAATTGGATACAATCTAAAAGAACTCGCAAAAATCACTGATATACAACCACCTCTATTTGATGTTGGTATCGTAGCGTGGCTTACGGATCCTAATAAGAGAGCATACAAATTAGAGGATATTGCATTGCATAACCTAAATGAATATTCAGAAATGACACCTGCTAATGCTTCACGATGTCTTTTTCAACTCTACCCAAAACTCGCTAAACTCCTTGCAGATCAACAAAAGCTCTACCAGAAAATCGAAGAACCGCTCATCCACGTGCTCGCGCACATGGAACAGAAAGGCATAAAGATTGACCTTGCCTATCTCCAGAAACTGGGAAATGAATTCGCTGGAGAAATCTCCAGGATGGAAAAACAAATTCATGAACTTGCGGGCAAAGAGTTCAATATCAATTCGCCAAAACAATTATCAAAAATCCTGTTTGAAGATTTGCAATTGAAGCCATTAAAGCGGGGCAAGAGCCACTACTCAACAAATGTTGATGTGCTTCAACAACTCAGCCTTGTTCACGAGTTACCAAAAGCAGTACTCAAATTCCGTGAGTATTCAAAAATAAAATCGACTTTTATCGATCCCTTAATAGCTGCTGCAAAAAACAGCCGAATCCACACGACATTCAATCAAACGGGGACATCAACTGGGCGTTTATCTTCGTCAACCCCTAACATTCAGAACATACCAATACGAACAGAAGTGGGGCGCAAAATCAGAAAAGGCTTTATTGCTGAAGATGAATTCTATCTTGTCTCAGCAGATTACTCCCAGATTGAATTAAAGCTTTTAGCCCATATATCAAAAGATGACAATTTAATTAATGCCTTCAAACAGAATAAGGATATCCACCGCCATACTGCCTCCTTAATCTTCAACATCCCTGAAAAGGATGTTGATGAAAGCAAGAGAAGAATGGCAAAGGTCGTTAACTATGGGCTTATTTATGGAATGAGCAACTATGGGCTCGTTCAGAGACTCAATATTCCATTAGAGGAAGCAACCCGGTTTATCCAATCATATTATAACCTCTATCCTGAAGTAGAAAAGTGGCGGGATCAGGCAATTTCCCTTGCCGAAGACAGAGGATATACTGAAACCATGTTTGGAAGACGAAGACCATTAGCCGATATACATTCAAAAAATCACGCTTTAAGGGAATTCTCAAAAAGAGCAGCAATAAACACACCAATCCAGGGAACAGCTGCAGATCTAATCAAACTGGCAATGATTGAAGTAGAAAAAAGATTGCTTCAGGCAAAATTCAAAAACGGATTACTCCTATCTATCCACGATGAATTAGTATTTGAGATTAAAAAGGAGCGGATCGACGAAGCAAAGGAGATTATTAGAGATAGTATGGAAAAGATAATTGATCTCGCCGTGCCAATCGAGGTGTCAATCGGGATTGGTAAAAATTGGGATGAGGCACATTAATATAATCAGGAGTCCCTATTTTTTCAAGAGAATTTTGCATTACCAGATTTATGATTAAACAGCCCCCTTTTTGAGGAAGATTATTTTTGATTGAAATCGCG
>SOIY01000204.1 GCA_004376785.1 Candidatus Stahliibacteriota bacterium
CGCTAATCAAACCTTCAACCATAAAAACCTCCTCGAATAAATCAAATACCTAAATTATAATGACAAATTCCAAAACCCCAATGTCAATTGAAATCCCAATGCTTAAATGCCAAATTTTGATATTTGGATTTTGACATTCATCCACGCCCATCACAGATGAGCGGGATTCATTTGGCATTTGAAATTGGGTATTTGATATTATTCCCAATCTATCTTTTATCCTCTTATTTTTTTCTCTCTCTTTGAGCCATCTTATTTCCCCCTCACTATCTCTTTAACCCTCATCAGCCGTGTTAGATCACCCCTTTCTATCTCAGACATTTTTAACTTTATGAATTTAATCGTTTCATCAATTGAAGGAATGAGAATGTATTCCAGCGCATTTACTCTTCTGCGGGTTTTCTCAATTTCAGTAGAAAGAAGTTCGAGCGCCTTTTCCAATTCAGCCAATTCAAGAAGTCTTGAGATTAGTTGATCAATCTTTAAGAGAGCAAGATCCAAATCACCAGATGTGGTCATAAAACCATAGCCGATTAAACCACCAGATATCTTCTTTTTGAACTTTGGAATTTTCAAATTCAAAATCCGTTCTGTAGTATAATCTATATCGATAGATTTTGTGGCAGCTAAAAGTGCTTCGTCTGTTGCCTTTGGCAACTGTTTACTTGAAGCAAAATAGAAATATCCAAATGCCTGACGTAACTCATCTTCAATCTTTAACCGTGAATCCCTGATTTTGTTAACCAGTTCAAGAATCCTGCGCATTAATTCATCCTGTTTGTCCTTTAACAACTTATGACCACGACGGGCAATTGTGCCACGCCGCTTAAGGCGCAGCAACTGCATTCTGGTAGGAGGAATATCCAACTTCATAATATCTAAATCCTAATATCTAAATCCTAAACAAATACAAAATTCAAATTTCAAATATTCAAATTTTTGATTTTGGGTTTTGATCATTAGAATTTGTTTAGAATTTCGAATTTTGTGCTTAGAATTTAAAACACCAAAATTTATCGCAATATCTGTATGATATAACATACCGAAGTAGTTTCTATTCTTTATCATAGTATCTCTGTAAATACTCCTCCCTCACTCTCTTCATCTCAGTACGTGGTACCTGGCGTAAAAGTTCCCAGCCCAGATCTAAAGTCTGCTCAATGGTTCTATCCTCATCCTCGCCCTGTAAAATGTATTTTTCTTCAAAAGCTTGTGAAAACTTAAGATAAATTTTATCTAAATCGGACAACGCTGCTTCACCCAAAATTACTGATAATTCCGCTGCTTCTTTACCTCGGGCATAGCAGGCGATTAATTGATTAAACAAATCAGCATGGTCTTCCCGAGTTTTGCCTTTACCGATACCCTTATCCTTAAGTCGGGACAATGATTGCTGAACATCTATGGGCGGTGAAATTTTCTTGCGATAAAGAGAACGTGAAAGAATAATCTGACCCTCAGTAATATATCCGGTCAAGTCAGGAATTGGATGAGTCTTATCATCTTCAGGCATAGAAAGAATTGGAATTAATGTAATTGAACCCTTTTTATCTTTTATTCGACCCGAGCGCTCATAAACTGATGCCAAGTCTGTATAAAGATAACCTGGATACCCTCTTCGACCAGGTATCTCTTTTCGTGCTGCAGAGATTTCCCTCAATGCCTCTGCATAATTGGTCATATCTGATAGTACGACAAGTATATGTAATCCCTTTTCAAAAGCAAGGTATTCAGCAACTGTGAATGCAACCCGCGGTGTTGAAACTCGCTCAATTGCCGGGTCATCAGCCAGGTTCAAGAATAGAACTACCCTTTCAAGTGCTCCTGATTTTGTAAAATCCTGTATAAAGAAATTTGCCTCTTCAAATGTAATACCCATTGCACCGAATACTACAGCAAATTCTTCTTTGCCGCCAAGTACCTTTGATTGTCGAATAATCTGTGCTGCTAAACGATTATGGGGTAATCCAGAACCAGAAAATATAGGTAGTTTCTGCCCACGCACCAGGGTATTAATTCCATCTATTGATGAAATGCCGGTTTGAATAAATTCATTAGGGTAATTACGTGCAGTTGGGTTTATTGGCGCACCGTTAATATCGAGTATAGCCTCAGGAATAATCTCTGGTCCTTCATCCTTTGGTCGACCAAGACCGTCAAAAATTCTTCCCAGCATGTCAGCTGACACACCAATGTGCAAGGTCCGCGCAAGAAATCTCACACGACAATTCTTCACATCGATACCTGTAGAACCCTCAAATATCTGAACCAATGCCTTATCTTTGTCAACCTCTAAAACCCTACCCCTTTTCTTTTCACCTGAGCCAGTATAAATCTCAACGAGTTCCTCATATTTTACATCCTGCACACCTTCAACAAGCAAAAGAGGACCAGCAACATTTAGAATACTACTATATTCCTTTATCATTTCTCCTCCCTTGATTCTTTTGTACCATTTATCTTCTTCTTTTCTTTCGATTCCACAGCAGTCTCTTCTACTTTTTCTTTTTGCTCTTGTTTATCTTGCTCTACCTCTTCTTTTTTCTCCTGGATCTTCTCTCCTTTAATAAGCCTATCAAACTCTTTGACAATCTCATCCTTTATCTTATCAATCCTGTCAATCTCTGATTCTGGTAGATATCTCATCCTCGCTATCTTTTCGCGAACCTCCATCTTTATTATATCGCTGAATACTGCACCCCTTGCCAATGCATCTTTTGCCTTATTATAATTGAACAAACATGCAGAAAGCATCAAATATTGTTTTTTGAGTGATGTATGTGTATCAATTTCATGGAATGCATTTTGGTGTAAAAAATCTTCGCGTATAGAACGCGCTCCTTCGAGGATTAATCTATCCTCTGGCGATAATGCATCAACACCTATGAGCCTCACAATCTCCTGAAGCTCAGCTTCCTGTTCTAAAAGACGCATTGCCTCTTTTGATAAATCTGTAAAATCTTTTGCGATCTTTTTGTTCAGTTCTTCACCGACATCATCTATATAAAGGGAATATGAATTTAACCATGAGATTGCCGGGAAGTGACGCTGATATGCCAGCTTATCCTCAAGACTCCAGAATACCTTAACAACACGAAGGGTTGCCTGAACAACTGGATCTGATAAATCACCACCTGGCGGAGAAACTGCACCTATTACACTCAATGCACCTAATCTTTCAGGAATACCAATAGCTTTTACTCTACCTGCCCTTTCATAAAATGAACTGACCTTAGCACTAAGATAAGCTGGATAACCTTCTTCGCCAGGCATCTCTTCTAATCGTCCGGAAATCTCTCTCATTGCCTCAGCCCAGCGAGAGGTTGAATCCGCCATCACGGCAACTGAATACCCCATATCCCGGAAATACTCGGCGATTGTAATACCTGTATAAACTGAAGCCTCTCTTGCTGCCACAGGCATGTTTGAGGTATTAGCAATAAGTACAGTCCGTTTCATGAGCGGCTCACCAGATAATGGATCCTTTAATTCAGGAAACTCCATGAGCACATCTGTCATCTCATTGCCACGTTCACCACAACCAATATAAACAATTATCTCTGCCTCTGCCCACTTTGCCAACTGGTGTTGAATAACAGTCTTTCCAGAACCAAATGGACCAGGACAACAAGCAGTACCACCTTTTGCTATTGGAAAGAATGTATCAATGACCCTTTGCCCGGTTGACAGTAACACTGTTGGGGCAAGCCTTTCTTTATATGGCCTTGGCTGGCGAACTGGCCAGCGCTGTAGCATAGTGAGAGAAACAATCCCATTTTTTGTTTCAACTTCACAAATATTGTCAGTAACTAAAAACTCACCCTGTTTAATCGTTTTAATCTTACCCTCAATGTTATGTGGCACCATAATTTTGTGAATAACAAGAACTGTTTCTTTTACTTCACCAATAATGTCTCCTGGTTTGACCATATCACCTTTTTTCACAAGTGGTTTGAAGTGCCATTTTATATCACGCTCCAATGCAGGAATTTCTATACCACGACTAATGTTATCACCGGTCTGATCCCTAATTATATCCAAAGGTCTTTGAATTCCATCAAAGATTGATTCAATAAGTCCAGGACCAAGTTCAACAAAGAGTGGATGGTCAGTCATGTATACTGGTTCTCCAGGACCAATCCCAGATGTCTCCTCATAAACCTGGATCGATGCCGTATCTCCAGAGAGCTCAATTATTTCACCAACTAACCGTTCTTCACTTACGCGAACCACATCATACATCTTACTTCCGGTCATTCCCTTTGCCACTACAAGTGGTCCTGATACTTTAGTAATTTCACCTTTTCTCATTTTTCCTCCAAAAAGACATCAGCACCAACCGCCTTTTTTATCACACCCCTTATTCTTTCTATTGCAAGTTTTGTCTTTCCTCTACCTGTAGGAATAGGAATTAAACAAGGGATGGTTTCAGTTCGATAATTTAATAATATTTCACTCAACTCATCAATAAATTCTTCAGTAAAAAAGATTATCTTAATACCTTGCTCAATCAACTCTTCAACAACTTTAACACATTCTCCTTTCTTCACATAAACCACCTTAGCGCCAGTAGCAAGAAATGGCATAATTGTTTCTTTCTGTCCTACAATTGCTAAAGCTTTACCAGACATCAGCAATACTCTCCTTTAATTCATCAATAAAAACTTCGTTCAATTTGCCCCAATATACCTGGCGCAATTTTTTAATCTCACTTATTTTAAAATGGTAATATGTAAATAATGGTTCAATGCCAAATGTCATCCTCCTTGCCTGTATTAGAAACCCTATTCTCATCTCTTCACATAATCTTTCTAATCTTAAAAAAGAATGATATTCTTTGATATATGCACTACCTTTTTCTATAATTGATACGAATGGTGTAGTAAAAAAATTCTTACCTAAATGTTCATAATCGACATTTAAATTATCAATAAAAAACTTTTTGTTGAAACTACCTAAAGGTATAAAAACCTGGTTAAAAATATCCCGACTATTCTCAAATTGACGTGTTCTGAAAAAGCTGCGAATATTCTCAAGGTCAAAATAGAGTTGAAAATACTTATCAAAAAATGAGGCAAATTTCGCTGTTTCGTATAAATATTTACACAAAATTTTATCTAAATTTGTTGAAAGTATAAAAGGGTCTTTATATACTGCAAATCTTTCTATTTCTTCAATAATCTCATGCCAGATCTCGATTTCTGATTCTTGTTGTGGGTACATTAAATCCTCACTGCCCTGTTTTAACTTAACCTTTAGATTATGAATCTGCTCAGGCCAATCAATAAATGACAGAACCTCAGGAGTAATACAATATCGCCTAAAGAATTTTTTTATTTCATTCTCCTCCATTTCAAGACCGGCAGGTATATCTTTATGCCCAATATATGGAGTATCCGACAGAATTGTATTGAAGTTTGCAAGCGTCCCCGCAATAAGTCGGTCAAAATGGCTCTTTGTTAGTAATCTTGCTTCCCTTGCCCGAACAATGCCATTTACATATGCGTATCGTGTATCTTCTGTTCCCTTAATCATCTTGATTCTGTTATCTTCATTATTTCACCCTTTTCATCAAGAGTCACTGTCAAAATCCTACTAATCTCCACCTGATCAACTGTTTCAATCGTTCTCTGAAATTTCAATCTGAAAATTCTTCTAATCCGTTTTGCTCTCCCCAGAGACAATTTTCTATATATGCTATCTTGTGGGCTTATCAGTTTTTCTGTTATCTTTGGTTCAACTCCTTTAAATTCTGGGAATTCCTTTGAAATCTTTCTCTTTATCCTGTTTATCTTCCTTGAATCAATCACGATCTCTCCTTATCTCTTACCGTGAAATTTCAACCTGAATGTTGGATCACCATAAAGTACAAATTGCAAAAGAGTCTTTTTGTCATCATCATCTAAAAAACCCTGGCGTCTTAGTGCTTTACGCGCAAAATCTAACTTAGCATTCTTAAAACTCTCACCCAGGGTCATTCCCTGTTTAAGATATTCGAGAAAGTATTTGACCAATAAATCAGCCTCACTTGATGGTGGCGCAACTGACCCATAAGCAATTGTAGTTGAACCACAAAACCCATAAATTTCTTTTTCATTAAGAAATTTCATGGCTATAGCGTTTTTATGCGACTTGTTTAGAATATATGCTCCATAACATGCCTCAGATGCAACAACCCCTGAAGCATTATGAATATTTCCAGGTCCTAATGCAACTGGATATTTACCCTTATCCTGACCATACCAGTTGGCTGAAACCTTGGTACCATGAAGGTTAAAATATAGAAACTTCTTGTTTTGCAGCCATTGGGCTTTGAATGTATTACTGTTAACTGGTGGAGAAATCTTTAAATCCTTTGGTTTTCCAATCTGGCGATAAACATTCTCTGAAGCCTTTTTCCAAACCTTTGCACTGATTCCAAAAGACTTTTTGCCTGTTTTATCGAGTTTTTTTAAATGCTTTATGATAAAATTGGCATCTTTATTATCTGGAATGCGTGCGCATATTCTATCAGGAATAAGGAAATCATTGTCCTTTGACGCATACGGGTTATCTGATAAAACTTTTTTATCACTGTCATCACAGGGATTGTCCAATCGAAAAAATGGAACTACTTTATCCCCACCTATAAGTAGCAGAAAGTCTATATTCCCCCATTTTTTTTCGATTTTTAAGATAAAATTTCTGATTAATTGTGCACTTTTCTTTACCTTTTTGACCTTAAATCTATTTGACCTGTCATAATAGAAAAATTTTGTCTTATAATGTTTTTTTGATTTAATAAAAGAATTGACTGCCTTTTCAAATGTTGAGGTATGACCAATCTGTTTTTTTAAAGCCTCCTTGCCACTCAAAATCAGCATTTGCATTACAGATTATATTCAAAAAACAGGCTATGTCAAGAAATGAACCCCGTTAGATACTAAGCTTCAAATATATTTATGCTCCTCGATCGTGTGATAGTGTATTATTTTAC
Organism: Candidatus Stahliibacteriota bacterium; assembly: GCA_004376785.1. GTDB lineage: Bacteria > Hydrothermota > Tepidihabitantia > SM23-42 > SM23-42 > SOIY01. Next base: position 6,977 of record SOIY01000204.1, read on the forward strand.
TAATTAAATTGAGCGCTTTTATATTATCTAACGGGGTTGACATCTGTTTATTTATCAATATAATCATATTATCCGGGGCGTGGCGCAGCGGCTTAGCGCGCATGGTTTGGGACCATGAGGTCGTGGGTTCAAATCCCACTGCCCCGATTGTCCTCACCTCCTCGTTTATTGACAAACAGATAATTTTGAGTATAATAATATAGTGATATTTTAATTTGAAGAATGCATCACAGTAAAAACTGAGACACTCACTGCGTATAAGACAAGCTGTTAAAAGGAGGTTCTATGACATGGAGAAAGGAACTCAAAAAGAATATTCGTACTGTTGAACAATTAAAACAGTATGTCGACTTTACAACAAAACAGGAAAAACAACTCAAAAAGGTTATAGAAAAACACCCTATGAGTATTACGCGGTATTATATGTCCCTAATTGATAAAAATGACCCGAATGACCCTATTAAAAAAATGGTTTTCCCTTCGATTGCGGAATTAGACCTGTCTGGTTCCTATGACCCGAGTGGTGAAATGGAAATAACAAAAATGCCCGGGCTACAACATAAATATGCTTCGACTGCCTTGATCTTATCGACAAACAGGTGTGCAGCATATTGTAGATACTGTTTTAGAAAAAGATTGGTTGGTTTACCAACCGAGGAAATAATAAGTAAATTTGATAATGCAATAAAATATATTAGCGAACATGAAGAGATAAATAATGTACTTATTAGTGGAGGTGATCCTTTTATATTACCAACAAGAGTGATTGAGAATTTTTTAAAAAAGCTTTCAAATATTCCACATTTATATTTTATCCGTTTTGGAAGCAAAATTCCAGTAATGTTCCCTGACCGGATTATAGAGGACGAGCAACTTTTATCAATACTAAAAAAGTATTCTCTGCCAGATAGCAGGATATACGTCAGCACTCAATTTAACCACCCACGTGAAATTACTAAGAAATCAATACGTGCAATCACTAAGCTTGTTCACCATAGCATAGTAATTAATAATCAGACCGTGTTACTAAAAGGTGTGAATGATGAGCCTGAAACATTAGCTGAGTTACAGAATAAACTGGTTAGTATAGGTGTCAATCCATATTATCTTTTTCAGTGTAGACCAGTGAAAAGAGTAAAACATCATTTTCAAGTACCATTTTATAAAGGGTGCAGAGTTGTTGAGGAAGCGAAGAAGAAACTTAATGGTCACAGTAAAAGATTCAGATTTGTTATGTCTCATCGAACCGGAAAGATAGAGATCTTAGGGATCTTGGATAATGATATTTATTTCAAATATCATGAGGTAAGAAACCCCAAAAATCTTGGCAAAATTTTCAAAAAAAGACTAAATAAAACTGCGGGCTGGTTAGATGATCTATAATACAAAATATTGACATATGTCATATGTTGTATAAAATATTTGAGTTTGATTTTGAAAGGAGGTGATAAAGCACAAATTGAAAATTATAACAGTATAAATAATTGTTGGTTATCCACGAAAGGAGGAATAGATGAATAAATTCGGTCTTATAATGATATTAACAGTCTTGTGTTTTGCTAACCTTCCTCAAAACATTGATTATGTTGACGGTGAATCTACAAATAAAACGCCACTGCCGCCAATGGCAGACAGGGTATTGATTTCACCGATTGGGGATATAAGAGCTATTCTTGGCCCACAGGGTAAAAATATTGTGGTCAGTGAAGGTGGCGAAGCTATTGCGGTTATCTATGGCGACCCAACTACTGATCCTGATAACTATATGGAGATAAAGATTGCTTATTCCCTTGATAATGGTGCAACCTGGATTACTTATGGCCCTTTTTCACCAGAAATAAGAAGGGTGTATCCCGGGGTTGATGGATCACCAGACTTTGATGCGTATTATGGCGAACTTTACTTCTCATGGCAAGAAAGTCCTTTTGGTTATGCAACAGGTGATCATAAAGTTATGATTGAAGAAGGTATTCCTTCTGCTTCTTCACCCTCAATTCCCGCGTCATTACCAAGTGCATATGGTACTGATATTTGTCCGTGGTTTACGTGTGTTGCTGTTGATCCTGACGATCCATATGATATTATCTCAACGAGCTTAAGTTATCTTAACAACGGTAATGAAAATTGTTATGCCTGGGTATCAGAAGATGGCGGGTATACCTGGACAGATACTATCTTCGTATATAATGGTCATGATCCAATTTCTGGCTCTTCAGGCGCTGGTCACTGCCGCCGCGGTCCTGGTGACTATGCGTTCATGACGTTTCATGATACTATAGATGTAGGTGGCACTGCTGTTACTGTACCGCACATTATCGAATCGACTGACGGTGGGTTTACCTGGGGCACTAAAGAAACTTTACCAGTCCCCTATGTAACTCCAGCAAGTCAGTTCTGGTGGACTGAATTAGACTGTGAGGTGATTAATGGTGAACCCTGGGCTGTACATATGGATCTGACTTCAGATTCCATGTGGCTGTTCCATGGCACAGGCAGTCCTGGCTCCTGGACATGGGAAGTTTTTAATATCAGACAGCTGGGTACAACATCGCAATGGATAAATGATACACTCTATGAGTCTCAGCCGAGCCAGTATTCCTCACTATCTTATGATCCGTTAAATAACATTATCCTGGTAAGTTACAAAGCAAACTACTACGTAGGTGATACCTTGACGTGGGCTACTCATAATGGCGCACATATTGGCGGTGTCTATACAACTGACAATGGCGCAACGTGGACTATTTGTGATGTACTGTCCACGCCTAATACCGGGGAAATTGCATGGGCTGATTGGAGTGGAACTGAGGTCGCCCACCATATTGTGGATGGATGGACATATGGTTGCTGGGCAAATGAAGCTGAGTTGAATCTCTATTTTGAAAGAGCAGAGATCCAATCTTTCCCTCCTGTCGGCATTGAAGAGACAAGCAGTAACAGTATAATCAGTTACAACTTCTCAGTATTGCCTACCATTACGTCTAACCGCTGCTGTGCATCATTTACTATGCCGAGTCCTGGTAATATTACACTCAAGCTGTTTGACGCAACCGGCAGATTGATCAAAACTGCATACCAAGGTCAACTCGAAAAAGGCGCTCAGCAATTTGACATCAATACGTTAAATCTCACAAACGGTGCATATTTTCTTGTTCTGAAAACAGAAAGCGGCAGCGACGCGAGAAAATTCATAAAGTTCTAATCCATTGAAGGGAGGGGGTTATTCCCCCTCCCTTGAAAATTTACAAAACTTTCATATTTTTTTCTTCTTTTCAACGTTGATACAATCTGATTATTGACAGATCCTATTATTTATATAGTATATTTAGGTCTGAGGTTTAAATGGCATCAAAAAACAGAAGAAGAAAAATAATACTGCATAATCTACAGATACGGCTTATTATAGCGCTAATGGGATTAGTTGTAAGTATTTCAGCTATATTAGTTATCTCATTATTTTTAATATTCAAAAATAACGTATCCACTTTATCTGTTTCTGAAGAATTGATAAAACAAGTTCTGTCCGATTCAATCTGGCCTGTTATAGCAATTGCGTTAATATTGTTTATCATAAGCATGTGGGCAATAGTTTTAATAACACATAAGATTTATGGACCACTGTATCGGCTTTGTGCATATATTAAAAAAATGAGTAACGGAGAGACAACTGATGACCTTCAGTTCCGTAAAGGAGATGCAGTAGATGGTCTTAAAGAAATCTATAATGACTTGCGACAAAGTTTTGAAAAGACTTTACATTATGATTATGAAGAAATGGTAAAAATCTTTTCTGAACTTCAAGATATTTTAGACAAAGTATATAATAAAAAAATACAGGACAGACAGTTATACAATTCTCTACAAGGTGCCTGTGATAAATTAGCAAAGGCATTGGACATAACCTCTGAAACTATAGAAACAGATAAAGAAGAGTAATAAGAATATCAGTGTATCAGGATGCGAATATCAGGAAAGCAGGTTGTCAGGATACGGATATCAGAATACCAGATCATCAGGCATAAAAACCTGATATCCTTCTTTACAGCATTTCTTTCACAAGTTGTGCAACCTCAGCAGGTGTGTCGCCCACCTTAATCCCACACTCTTTAAAGACCTTTATCTTTTCTGCAGCAGTACCTGATGTCCCTGAGATGACGGCTCCAGCATGGCCCATACGTTTTTCAGGTGGTGCTGTTTTCCCGACAATAAAACCAAACACAGGTTTTTTGAAATATTTTTTAACATATTCTGCAGTATCCTGCTCATCACGACCACCAATTTCACCAACAAGTACAACTGCCTCTGTATCTTTGTCATCAGCAAAGAGTTCTAAACAGTCAATAAATTTGGTTCCTATAATTGGGTCACCACCAATGCCAATACACGTAGACTGGCCAAGCCCCACCCTGGTAATATGATCAACGATTTCATATGTCAAAGTGCCGCTTCTTGAAATCACACCGACCTTACCCTTCTTAAAAATATGGCCGGGTAAAATACCCACCTTTGACTCACCTGCTGAAACAAGACCCGGTGAATTAGGTCCGACTAAACGGCAATCCTTATTTTTTAAATAAGCAGTAATCTTGACCAATTCAATTGTGGGCAACCCTTCAGAAATACACACAATCAATTTAATACCAGCATCAGCTGCTTCATAAATCGCGCTCGAGGAAAACCTGGCAGGGACAAAGATAACTGAGGTATTTGCCTCAGTCTTTTTCACTGCTTCAGACAGAGAATTAAAAACAGGTACACCCTCAACCTCCATGCCACCTTTTCCAGGTGTGACTCCAGCCACAACATTGGTTCCATAATCGAGCATCTGACGGGTATGAAAACTTCCATCTCTACCAGTAATGCCCTGAACCAAAAGTCTTGTATTGTTGTTGATTAAAATACTCATTATTATCTCCTTTAGTTCAGTAGTTCAATTGCCTTTTTAGCACCTTGGTCCATAGTCTGGGTAAAGATTAAACCTGCTTCTTTCAAGATTTCCATTGCTTTATCTTCATTTGTCCCGGTTAGTCGAGCAACAATCGGCTGTTTTATGTTCAAACACTTTTTCGCCTCTAAAATACCATTTGCCACATCATCACAACGCGTAATACCACCAAATATATTAAAGAAAATAACCTTTACATTCTTGTCTTTCAAAAGAATTTCCAAAGCATTCTTCACTTTTCCAGGTGAGGAAGACCCACCAATATCCAGGAAGTTGGCAGGTTCACCACCAAAATGTTTAACCAAATCCATGGTTGCCATTGCCAGACCAGCACCATTAACAACACAACCTATATTACCTGAAAGTTTTACATAGGATAGGTTTTGCTCACGCGCAAGTAATTCATTTTCATCCTCACTCTCTCTATCGCGCATCGACTCGATATCAGGATGCCGGTAAAGACCATTATCATCAAAATTAATTTTGGCATCAAGGGCAATCAGTTTTCCTGATTTATCTACAACGAGTGGATTTATCTCAGCTAAAGATGAATCGAGTTCAATAAAGAGATTATACAATTTCTCTGTAATTGAAGCACATTCAAATGCTCTTTTTGGTTCATTGTAGAGAAATAGACCTATTTCCCTTGATTTATGGGGCATAAAACCCACTAAAGGATCAGCATAAACCTTATAGATTGCCTCGGGTTTTTGTTTTGCTATCACCTCAATCTCCACGCCACCTTCTTTACATGCCATCATCACTGTTTTCTTTGTAGTACGGTCATTGATAATACCCAAATACGCTTCACTCACAATAGAAATTGCTTCAGACACCAGAACCTTTTTTACTGGTATACCCTTTATTTCCATACCCAAGATCTTTTCTGCATAGTCTTTAACTTCTTTTTCATTCTTGGCAACCTTTATTCCGCCTGCCTTGCCTCGTCCGCCAACCATGACCTGTGCCTTTATTACACACGGTATACCAATCTCTTTTGAAGCCGCAATTACTACCTCATCAATGTTTCGGCACATCTTCTCTTTAGGCGTAGGAATACCATACTTTTTAAAAATTTCCTTTGCTTGATATTCATGAACTTTCAATTTGTCCTCCTGTTTTTGACCTTATAGAATAGCCAAATTTTTGGTGAAGTCAATACTCTACCTTGGTCTAAGGTTGATAGGTTTGGGTTGAGAAGCTGGAATATTTTTGAGAATTTACCTGTCAAGCAGCGCGGCGGATTGGCGCTTGGAATTTGTAATTTTCAGTTTGTATTTTTTAAATTATCAGTCCATTCAGGAACTACGCTCCTGAAAATGGTGTCGATTGTTTGTTTAAAGCCTTTATCAAGACCATGTTTTTCAAGGTCTGCAAGTACCTGTTGGTATTCCTGTGCTGTAATACGCCGATTAATCTCTTGAGACTGGTCAGCTTTGAATGTTGGGTAGTATTGTGCCATAGGATTTACCACTGTATTTTTTGACAACTCCTGGCTGATAAATTCAAAACATTTTTTACTCCCTGCAATATTATTTGGCAGGACAAGATGTCGGATTAAGAGCCCTTTCTTTGCAATACCATTTTCTACTACTAAATCACCAACCTGTGAATGCATCTCCTTTAATGCTGGTCTAACAACATCCCAGTATTCTTGCACGCCGGAATATTTTTCAGCACATTCATTATCTGCATATTTTATGTCAGGCATATAAATATCTACAATGCCTTCTAATAATTTTAACGTTTCAACAGATTCATAACCACCACAATTGTATACAATGGGGATATTCAAACCTTTTTCCTGAGCAATGATCAATGCCTTAATAATCTGAGGCACCCAGGGTGTCGGCGTAACAAAATTGATATTGTGGCAGCCTAAGTTTTGCAACCTTAGCATCATCCGTGCAAGTTCTTCAAGGATTACCTGTCTACCCATACCAAGTTGACTGATCTCGTAATTTTGGCAGTAAACACAGTGCAGATTACAATGTGTGAAAAAGATTGTACCTGAACCGTGTTTGCCAACCAATGGCGGCTCCTCGCCAAAGTGTTGATGATATGAAGAAATTTTAACCTCTAATCCTGCCTTGCAGTTTCCTACCTCTCGTTTTAATCTATCCACCTTGCATTCGCGTGGACAGATCCGACAGGGCGAGAGTAGATTATAAAACTCATCAATCAATTCTTTTGTAATCTTTCTCATCACTTATCTATTATCCCTTGTTTACCCCTCTTCTCCCTTTTTTACTCTTCTTTTAGCCCTTTCTCCGCCCTCTTTAAGCCTTCTCTTAGCCTTTTTAAACCCGCTCTTATTACTTCCATATTTGTAATATGCTGCACAAGAACCCTCTGATGAAACCATACAAGGACCAATCGGAAAAAGCGGGGTACATTTTTTACCAAAAAGAGCACAATCTACAGGTAAATTCAGTCCTAATAAAACCTTGCCGCAGATGCATCCCTTAGGCTCAGCAGATTTTGGTAAGCGAATTTTGAATCTTCTCTTTACATCATATTTTTTAAATCTTTCCTTTAATGCCAAACCTGATTTTGGAATCATGCCAATGCCACGCCAGTCTGCATCACATACTTGAAATACCTTATATAATATCTCCAGAGCTTTTTTATTACCTTCAGGTTTTACAACTTTACTATATTCAATATCAATACTCGCACTTTTCTCAGCAATCTGTTTAACAAGGTTAAGTATACCTTGTAATATCTCGATCGGTTCAAAACCTGTAACGCAGCCCGGGATATTATATTTTTCAGCAAGAAATTTATATGGCTTTGACCCGATTATTGTAGACACGTGGCCAGGTAAGATAAAAGCCTGAACATTTATCCTGGGTGATTGAGCAATGAATTCCAGGGCTGGTGGAATAAGTTTAAATGCGGGTAAAATATAAAAATTTTTAATTCTTTGCTTTTCAGCAGCCAAAATCGTCGCAGCGATTGTTGGAGATGTTGTTTCAAAACCAACCCCAATAAAAATTACGTCTTTATCTGGGCTTGCTGAAGCAATATTCAACACGTCGAGTGGTGAATAGACAATTTTTGGGTAAAAAGTCTCTAAACTGGCATTTGAACCAGGAACCCTCACCATATCCCCGAAAGTCGTGATGATAACATCTTTCTGGCAGGCAAGAGCAATAGCATAATCTATTGTACCCTGTGTAGTAACACAAACCGGACAGCCTGGACCAGATAACAGATTTAAATTCTCTGGCAGCATTTCCCTGATACCTGCTCTTGCAATTGCCATTGTATGTGTACCACAGACTTCCATAAAATTAACATGGTTTGTGTTAAGGTTAGATATGGCGCGAATAAGTTTTTCTACAACACTATCCATTAATATGTCACTTAGGATGTTTGGGAATAATTATATCTTTTCAATCTTTGGGCGATATACTTGAACTATGTTACGACCGGCTCCCTTTGCGCCATAAAGTGCTTGATCTGCCATTTTTATCAATTCAGCACCATTAGCCCCATCATCAGGATAGGATGAGACTCCTGCTGAAAATGTTACTTTAACTTTTTCCTTACCGCGTGTGAAATCATACATCTCCAGATCACGTAAAAGAACCTCTATAATTTTAGCAGCCTCTTGTTTATTAATCTCAGGGCACATAACGATGAATTCATCACCTCCATATCGGGCGAGGGTATCAGTTTTGTCAAAGTGCTTTTTAAAAATATGTGCTAACTGTATTAACAGCTGATCACCTGCCTGATGTCCATACGTATCGTTATACGTCTTAAATCTATCTAAATCAATGATCGCCACAGAAAGGTTATGTTGAAATCTCTTAGCGCGATCCAATTCGTCAATAAATCTTCCTTTAAAATAACCAATATTATATAACTTTGTTAATGGATCTGTGTGTGCGGTGAATGTAATGTCCTCAAAACTTCGTGTATTGTTGAGTGCAACTCCGGCAATACCTGAAACAACACCCAATAAATTTCTTTCTCGTTCGCCCAAGTTCTCTTTACAAGTAATGGCTATAACGCCGAATTTTTTATTTTGATAAAATAAAGGATAACATATGTCTGGACTGAATATAGGATATGGTTCTTGTATTCCTAATATAGTAAATTCCCGCTCGCCAATAGGAAGTTTTTTTTCAAAACATATGCCAACCTTTCCTTTATCATATTTTTCATCTAATTCATAGACAAGCCTCGGTATCCAATCTTCATTTAAACCATGTTGTGCAACAATATTCAATCTTTTTCCTCCTTCATCTGAAAGGAAAACTGCAATTTCTTTAGCATCCAGACAGTTTAACAAAAGTCCTGCCATTTCTTTAGCAATCTCTTCAGATTTTAATCTTGAAGCAAGTCTTATCATTGATGCAAAAAAGATATTATCCACTGAATTTATTTTCTTCAACTCGTCTTTAAGATGGAGATTCTCCTTTTTTTGTCTATCCAGTTCATCGGCAAGTATATCAGCTTGGTTTATCTCATTTGTTTTTTTCTTTAATCCAGATATAGAACTAATAAGAACTATCACAATACCTACAACTACAAGTCCCAGTATAATCTGTATAAAAATCGAAATGTCCATATTATATTCTATTTAGTTTTCTTTAAATGTCAATAACCATAACGACTGCGCCATTGGCTGAATCTTTGTGTATATTGAGTTTTCTACTCAACCTCTATTAATTCAAACTCAGTAACCGCAGTTCGTTCCTTTCCACTAAGCAAATCGTCAGCCTTTAATACAATAATGTAATGTCCAGGACCCAAATCCATAGGGTGGTATTCAGCAGCAAGATATGCAACATCCCCTATTTCAACGTGATCTTTTATCATAACATCAACGATCTCCCTTCGCATTTTTTCTTTATTATACACTTCATAGGTTGTTCTTAATCGATGCATGCTGTTTTTGGTTTCTAAATTATACACTTCAGCATAAAAATAGAAAGGTTTGTAAACAGGTAATACTGTTTGCGTTAGGGAAATGATTCGACCAACCAATTTATCGAACTTTTCATGAGTAAATGATTTATCAATTAGTTTGACAGGTATAAGATCACTTATCTCTTTAGCATCGTTATAATAATCAATGAGGCTTACTAATACGGTTTTTTTTCCAACTTTCATGTTCTTATTGTCTGCTAGTTCAATTTCAAGACGATATTCCTCCGGTTCAAGCCAGAAATTGACCTCATCAAAAAATATTCCCTGTTCGCCTTCTTGTGGTATTAAAATATTCTTCTTTTCTTTGATAAGACTATCATCTTTATCAAATATCCGTATAATCCTCGAGATAAACAGATCTGTTGTGTCCTCAATTTCTAATGTAATATAAACCTCAAGACGAGTAAGATTCTTTTTCTGCCGGAATCTTCCGGTTGCAATGTTAAATCTTAGTAATGCTGTCGGCTCAATTTCAAAACAAGTATCTGATGCCACTTCCTTTAGATAAGGTATTATCACCCTATCACCAAATTCTGATTGAGCAATGAGCTCGTAAGCACGTGCAATTCTTATAAAATCGAATATGATACCGTGCTTTCTATAAGTCCATATCTCAGCCGGTTTTACTGCTTCTTTTGTTTTAGTCACCATCTTTTTTTGTGGTATAATTTCTTCTCTCTTTGATGGCGGTCCATATTTAACATATATCGGTATTCGGTCATCACTTAGCGGTGCATAACGACCAAACTTTCGGAATGCATATTCGATCCTTTCTTCGAATTCTTGACGCTCTTCCTCTTTTTTATCCTGCCAGAAATTTTCATAATATTCAGACCGTTCAGTTGGCGATTCCAGATTCAGATATTCCGTTGCCGCAAGCGAGTCTATCCCCTGTAAACCGAGAAATATCTTGCGTTCTTTTTCAAGAAGACGATAATAGCGCGTTGCAAAAATATTTGCAACAGCACAATAGATAAATAATAATGTAAGTACAATGAAACCTATTTTTAAGCCTTTATTCCTCACTTTGTTCCTCCTTATATTGACGTATGCCTCGTTTATATGTTCCTGGAGCGATGTCGAAGAGCCATGTCTCATCATCGATATCTTCTACCCCGGGTCTAAAGATTTTAATGATCACTGGGTTTCCATCACAATTTTTATCACAGAACATAACACGGTATCCCTGAGCATAGTAGTGCCAAATCTCAAGGGGCCTTCCCCATTCAGTAATTGGCATATCGTCAATATCATCAGGAGGACCATATTTAATGTAGAATCTTCCTCTTTCCGAGTTCCTGCCTTTTAATACATTCGTTGCAAATTTTTCATCTGTCTCAAGTACTCTTTTCTCAAATTGCCAGTAATCATTTTTTGCCCAGAAATTTTTAAGATAACGTTTTTTCTCATAATCACCGAGCGTGCTAAATTTCTTGTATTCATCTGTACTTATTATATGGTAGATGTCTCTGTAAAACTGCATGTGAGCGGTTTCGTCAAATAAGAACTGAATGCTCAGTTTTTTTTGACGGGAAATAGATGCATTCAATGCTGAATCAAAAACCTCAACTATATAGGTGTAGTTACCATCACTGAAATCACAAAGTGCTACTTTAAAGGTATCAATCTGAGTATATGCATATTTCAATCGTTGTTTATGTTCCTCAAATACCGTATTGTTAAGACTATCAACAATCTGATACTTTACTTTGTAACAGAGACTATCCGGAACAAGACCATAAATTTCCATGTAAGAAAATAGCGTATCACGATTCGTAAATGCTTGATCAATTGAAAGAGCAAATGTACAGCCATGGCATACGAATCTGCTTTTACGATTTATTGAACCTAATATAAGATCACTACAATAGAATAGAATTGTGTCGGATGGAATTTCAATATCCCCTTCATAGGTATTCCTATAGCTCCCTGACTCAATGATAAAGCGGTAGGAGAAATTACCTGGATATAAATATAACGGAATATAATCAATAAAATAATCCGTTTGTTGCACGGAAGATACATATGCACCCTTTACTCCCTCTATGCGCGCTGAATCTTCTTTCTCCTTACTATAAATGTTTAGGCAGTAAGAGTATTTTTTAAAGATAGTGTCTTTTAATGTTGATAAAAACTCCTCAGGAGAAATTATTTGACTTAGAGGCACTTGATACCATGCCTCTACATAATTACCTTCAAAACGGTAAATATCCATTGTAAATTGGAACGTTGTAATTACACTCAATATCGCAAGTATTGGAAAACCTATCATAGTAATTATAATAACATCCTCTTCGATGTCAATATTAAATTTGAACCAGGTAATGTTATTTACACGTTGACTAATGGGACATTTATGGATACAATAGTTAATGACTAAGGGATACTTTACTTTTGTCCTCCATTCCCATCTGCCCTGGGTATTAGGACACGGTAGATGGCCTCATGGTACAGACTGGTTAAATGAGGCAACTGCTGAATGCTATATTCCACTATTAAACCAGATTATTAAATTGGCAGATGAAGGATATCATCCATATTTAAATATCGGCATCACGCCGATATTACAGGAACAATTAGGATCACCAGGTTTTAGCAATGAGTTTGAATATTATTTAAGAAATAAGATTGAAGCAGCAGATAATGATATCAAAGAGTTTTCCAAAAAGGGGCAGAAAAAATTTTTGTCAATAGCAAAAATGTGGAAGGATTATTATATAAAAATTAATGAAGATTTTAGTAAGAAATTTGGAGGGAATTTACTTAATTCATTCTGCCAGCTGCAAAACCAGGGCTACATAGAAACCATGACCTCAGCTGCAACACATGGTTATCTGCCACTTCTTAAATACGACCGTTCAGTAGATGCCCAGATAAATCTGGGTGTACAGGTTTACAAGAAAAATTTTGGTCAGGCGCCAAATGGCATCTGGTTACCTGAATGTGCATATCGCCCTTCATATAAGTGGACACCACCGGTTGGTGATGATAAAACTTCATACAACAGAAAAGGAATAGATGAGTTTTTAAGTAAACATAATTTAGAATATTTTATTATTGATTCTCATCTTTTAAAAGGAGGCAAAGCAATCGGTGTCTATTTAGCAAGATTCAAAGCTCTGGGTAATCTGTGGCAGCATTTTAAAAAAGAATTCGTTGAAATCAAAGAGGATTTTGCCAAAAGCCCTTATGAAGTATATCTGGTTTCTTCAAATCTTCAAATCAAACCTGTAGCAATCTTCACTCGTGATCCTGAAACCGCATTGCAGGTCTGGAGCGGCGACTTAGGCTATCCTGGAGAACCTCGGTATCTTGATTTCCACAAGAAAAGATACCCTGGTGGTTTAAGGTACTGGTGTGTCACTGATTCAAAGATCGATCTTGCTTTGAAAGAAATTTATAACCCAGATGTAGTGGAAGATAAGATAATAAACCATGCCCGACATTTTGTTTCACTCGTAAAAAAGATATCCACACAATATTATGAAGAGAATAATAGACCCGCCTTAATCTGTACACCATTTGACACTGAACTTTTTGGACACTGGTGGTTTGAAGGACCAAACTGGCTCTATTATGTTCTCAAATTTATCGAAGAAGATAATGAGATAGAACTCGCAACAGGCAAAACCATCCTCGAGAAATTTGGACGGGAGAAAATTATTTCCCTACCTGAAGGTTCTTGGGGAGAAGGTGGGTTTCATTACATTTGGTTAAATCAATCAAATGATTGGACCTGGAAGAGAATATATGAAGCAGAGGATGAGTTTTATTCACTTTATGATAAATTTGTCGACTCACGCGATGAAAAATCTGTCCGAATTTTAAAACAACTCAGCCGTGAATTATTGCTTCTTCAATCTTCTGATTGGCAATTCCTTATCTCTACATGGAGTGCACGTGATTATGCTGAACTTCGTTTCAGCCGCCATTTCGAAAAGTTTAATCAATTGGCACGCATGCTAAAAAAGGGAAAGTTTGAGCCGGATGAAATCAATTTCTTGAAAGATATAGAAAAGCAGGACAATTGTTTCGCTGATCTAGATCTATCAATTTTCAAAGGAGAACAGGGTAATCCACACTAAATCGAAGTATTGCATAATTAAATCATTATTGACTTTTTTCTCGTTTTAATTATTCTAATATAGTAATGATCGAAGTTAAAGAATGGATATTCGAAAGAGAACGGATGGTAAAGGAACAGATTATAGCACGAGGTATAAAGGATAATCGAGTTATTGAAGCAATAAAGAAGGTTCCAAGACACTTGTTTGTTGATAAAACATACTATCACCAGGCTTATAATGACTATCCTCTCCCTATTGGCCAGGACCAGACAATTTCCCAACCTTATATGGTCGCAGCAATGACTGAAATTTTAGAATTGAAAGGCAGTGAAAAGGTTCTTGAAGTCGGCACAGGTTCAGGTTACCAAACTGCTATTTTAGCTTTATTGTGCTCAAAGGTTTACTCAATTGAAAGAATTTCTGACTTAACAAGAAAGGCACGTTTGAAACTTGATAAACTGGGATTTCGAAATATAAATTTAGTCGTCGGAGATGGAAGTTTAGGTTGGCCTGATTATGCACCTTATACTGGCATTATAGTTACTGCAGGTGCACCAGAAATCCCTAATACATTAATTAATCAACTGGATGAAAATGGCAGATTAGTAATCCCGGTAGGTGATGAGTATTCCCAAATTTTAAATTTAGTAAAAAAACATAAAGGGCGAATATACCGAAAGGAATTTTTTGGATGTACATTCGTCCCCCTGGTTGGTAAAATTGGTTGGCATAAATAACGGGGCGTGGCGCAGTGGTTTAGCGCGCATGGTTCGGGACCATGAGGTCGTGGGTTCAAATCCCACCGCCCCGAATTAGAGAACAGGAGACAAGGTGAATAAAAGAAGAAAAATTATTGCGGTGATTGGTGGGGCTGACCCAGATGAGAATAGTTTGAAGATTGCTGAGAAGGTTGGTTTTTTAGTTGCTCAAAAAGGAGCCGTCTTAGTTACTGGCGGCATGGAAGGGGTTATGCAAGCTGCATCCAAAGGCGCAAAACAAGCAAATGGATTAGTGATTGGCATCCTTCCAACTGTTGATAAAGAAAGTACCAATCCATATGTAGATATTCCAATTGTTACAGGTATGGGTGAGGCGAGAAATATCATTATTGCCAGGACATGTGATGGCGCCATTGCTGTTGATGGTAAATACGGTACTCTTTCTGAAATTGCATATTGCTTAATGTTTAATGTCCCTGTAATTGGTATAAACACATGGGAAATCGCTGCACCAATCATTAAGGCAAAAAATGCAGAGGATGCAGTTAGCATTATCTTTGAAAAAATTTTGAAAAAAACGAATTGCGCGAATGGAAACGAATAATACGGTAATTTCAAGCATCTTAGCCATGACTCAAAACCATAATTAAAGGAGGAATAATGGACCTTAAAAAATATATTCGCAATATCCCTGATTTTCCACAAAAAGGTATTATGTTTAAGGATATTACCACACTTTTAAAAGAACCAAAGGTCTTTAAATATGCGATTGACGCAATCGTTGATCAATATAAAAATAAAGATATTAGCAAAGTAGTTTCTGTTGAGGCACGCGGTTATATTTTTGGTGGCGTGCTTGCATATAATCTAAACTGCGGTTTTATACCGGTTCGTAAACCTGGTAAACTGCCGGCTGAAACCCTTTCTATGGAATATACATTAGAATATGGCAAAAATACTATTGAAATACACAAGGATGCAATTAATAATGGTGAAAATATTTTAGTTTTTGATGACCTCCTCGCAACCGGTGGCACAGTCCTGGCGACCTGCCAACTTATTGAAAAGTTAGGTGGCGAGATTATTGGGTGTACATTTCTTATTAATTTAACGTATTTAAACGGAGCAGAAAAACTAAAAGGTTATAATGTATTCTCCCTGATTGAATATTAATTAGAGGGAAAAAATTATCTATCTATTCGCAGTCTTCTTCATTGCCAGCAATCTCTGATCTACAACATGGAAGACCTTTAATATTGACAAATAAGATCTCTTAGTGTATTATTCCCAATGAGAACAGGAATTGCAGAAATGCCCCTACATTATGGAAAAGCACCACGATGGTTATTTGAGAAAATGGTTAAACTCTCAAGGGCAATTATTGAGGTAGCTGTTATTGAAAAAGGTGCCAATGAATTTCTTCGTCGAATCTCTGATCCTTTTTGGTTTCAAGCCTTTGGCTCTGTCTTGGGATTTGACTGGCATTCATCAGGAGTCACTACTACGGTCTGTGGCGCAATGAAGCAAGGAACAAAAGATATTTCAAAAGAGCTGGGAATCTATTTCTGCGGTGGAAAAGGCGGAGCATCGAGAAAAACTCCTGTACAAATACAAAAAATTTCTGAAAGGCTGGCAATGAACCCAATACGATTGATATATGCATCAAAGCTTTCAGCGAAAGTTGATAATACCTGTGTACAGGATGGATATAATCTCTACCACCATATGTTTATCTTTACAAAGGATGGTAATTGGAGTGTTATCCAACAGGGGATGAATCCAGAAAATCATATTGCCAGAAGATACCATTGGCTCTCATCAAATGTAAAATCCTATACTTGCGAACCTCATACTGCGATCTGTTGTGAGCGCAAACAAGCTTGTTTGAATATGGTTGCGCTGGAAAGCAAATCATCTCGTAATATCGTAACCACCATTGCAAAAGAGCACCCTGACCAAATATTAAAAGAAACCAAAAAAATTCTCAGGATGCCAACACGTCACCCTGTTGTAAATTTGGACATTAATCCAAAATACTTCCATAAAATACTTTTGAAAACATATGAACAATCACCAGATAATTTTGAAAAATTGATTTCTATTCAAGGTGTAGGTCCTAAAACAATCAGGGCATTGGCACTCATTGGTGAATTACTCTATGGTGAAACACCGTCATTCCGTGACCCAGCACGATATTCATTTGCCCACGGTGGTAAGGATGGTTATCCCTTTCCAGTAAACAAAAAAACATACAATAACTCAATAGCCTTTTTAGAATCAGCAATTAAAAAGGCAAAGATTGGACAAACCGACAAACTGAAAGCCCTCAAAAGGCTCACGTTTATATAGAAGGCAATTCAAGGCAATTTGGGGCAGTTGAAGGCAAACATGGTTTCAAACTACAGGGCAATTAAAGGCAGTTTGGGGCAATTCAGGGCAAATTAAAAGCAACTTTTTACTCTCAATTTCTTACCTGTGAATTTTAACTTTAATGAGCAGACGATTTATGTTATCCTTCGACTGCCTCAGGGTAAACTCCGTGGACATAAATCGTAGTCATTGATATCTTTGATGTCAATGACGTCTGTGAATTAACCCCGCACCTTATTTTGCTTAATGTATACGCATTGATTACGCATTCTGTAGAACCCAGGGAATAAATAGTGGTTTATCTGCATACTTATGCCGAACAAGGTGCGGGGTCAAATTCGACTACAGATTTATGAGCACTCACCTACCGGTGAGCTCCATAAATCTAAGTCTCATTTTACTTTTAACTTGCTT